>DATJUT010000059.1 GCA_035502185.1 Gemmatimonadales bacterium | reverse complement strand
AACTCACGCCCCCGCGCGCGCTTGCGCCATCGTGGCCAGCCTGTCTCTCAGGTCCCCTACCCCACCCGCCGACACCGCGCTCGTGGCCGCGGAATCCCAGCCCCTCGCCTCCGCCTCCCGCAGCCGCGCCACGCGCTCGTTCGACGCCAACCGATCGGCCTTGTTGAGCGCCATCACGACCCGCGGACCCGCGCCGTCCGAGACGAGGCTCCCCAGCACCTCACCCACCACCTCCGCCTGCTGCTCCCACGCCGGATGGCTCGCGTCCACCACGTGGACGATCACGTCCGCGTCGGCCGCCTCCTCCAGCGTCGCCCGGAAGCTCGCCACCAGGTCGTGCGGCAGCTTGCGGATGAAGCCCACGGTGTCGGTGAACCGGATCGCCTTGCCGTTCACCCGCGTCTCCCGGCTCGCCGTGTCGAGCGTGGCGAACAGCCGGTCCTCGACGTGCGCCTCGCTCCCCGTCAGGGCCCGCAGCAGGCTCGACTTGCCCGCGTTGGTATATCCGACCAAGGCAACCCGCAGCACGTCACGGTCCCGGGTCCGGTCCCGCAGCCGCGCCCGGTGCTCGGCCACCTCGCCGAGCTTCCCCTTCAGCACGCCGATCTTGCGGCGGATCATCCGGCGGTCGGTCTCGAGCTGCGTCTCGCCGGGCCCGCGCAGCCCGATCCCGCCGCGAATCCTCGACAGGTGCGCCCACATCCGCGTGAGTCGCGGCAGCAGGTACTCGAGCTGCGCCAGCTCGACCTGCATCTTCGCCTCCCGGCTCCGGGCCCGCAGCGCGAAGATGTCGAGGATCAGCTCGGTGCGGTCCATCACCCGCACGCCCAGCGCCTCCTCGAGGTGCTTGCCCTGCCTGGGACTCAGCTCCTCGTCGAACACCGCCAGGCCCGCGCCCAGCTCGACCAGCTGCCGGGCGACCTCCCCGGCCTTGCCCCGGCCGATGAAGAGGTCGGGCGTCGGCGCCGCGATGTGCTGCACGACGCGGCCGGCCACCTCCGCCCCGGCCGTGTCCACCAGCCTGGCCAGCTCGTCGAGGTGGTCGTCCACGTCCCGCGCTTCGACCGTGCCCTTGCGCGGGGCACCGACCAGCAATGCGCGCTCGACCGGCGGCGCAACCGAAATCAGGTCCTTGGCGATGGCACTTCCCTCGGGTCAGCTGGTCATGCCCGGACACGGCCCGGCAAACCCTACCGGCCGGGCGTCATTCGAGCGTCAGGGGACCTCTGGGGCTGCCGGCCCGGCTCCCGCGACGCCCTTCCCCACCCGCTTCTTCAGCCCCTCCCACCACTCCATCCGCTTGGCGACGTCCTTCTCGAACCCGAACGCCGTCGGCTCATAGAACTTCGCGCCCCGCAGCGCCGGCGGCAGGTACTCCTGGGGCGTATACGCCTCGGGCACGCTGTGGGCGTACTCGTAGCCCTTCCCGTAGCCCAGCTCCTTCATCAGGTCCGTCGGCGCGTTCCGGATGTGCAGCGGCACGCCCTCGGCCGGGTGCTCGCGCGCCGCCTCCAGCGCCCGGCCCCACGCCTCGTACACGCGGTTGCTCTTGGGCGCGGTGGCGACGTAGACCACCGCCTCGGCCAGGGCCAGCTCGCCCTCGGGCTGGCCGAGGAAGTGCAGCGTGTCCTTCGCGGCCAGGGCCATCGTGAGCGCCCGCGGGTCCGCCAGGCCGACGTCCTCGCTCGCCGCGCGGATCACGCGGCGGGCGATGTAGAGCGGGTCCTCGCCGCCGTCGATCATCCGCGCCAGCCAGTACAGCGACCCGTCCGGATCGGAGCCGCGCATCGCCTTGTGCAGCGCGCTGATGAGGTTGTAGTGCTCCTCGCCGCCCTTGTCGTAGCGGGCGAACCGTCGCTGCAGCGCGTCGGCGACGATGGCGGCGGTGACGGTCCTCGGAGGGCCGGTCTCAGGCGGCCGTGGGCCCCCGGACAAAGCCGGTCGAGGAGCCTCCTGGGGCCGAGGACGGCGGGGTCCCCGCGAAGCGGGGGATGGCCCCTCGGCCCCGGGGGGCTCCGAGACCGGCGCCGCGCCGCTGCCCACAGAGCCGGTGAGGTACTCGGCCGCCGCCTCGAGCGCCTGCAGCGCGCGGCGCGCGTCGCCGTCGGCCTCGCGCGCCAGCAGCGCCAGCGCGTCGTCCTCCAGCGCCAGCTTCAGCTTGCCGAGCCCGCGCTCCTCGTCCGCCAGCGCGCGCCGGACCAGCGTCCGGACGTGCTCCTCGCTCAGCGGCTCGAGGACGAAGACCCGGGTCCGCGACAGCAGCGCGCCGGTGATCTCGAAGCTGGGGTTCTCCGTCGTGGCGCCGATCAGCGCGATGGTCCCGCGCTCGACGTGCGGCAGGAACGCGTCCTGCTGCGCCCGGTTGAAGCGGTGGATCTCGTCGCAGAACAGGATGGTGCGCCGGCCGTACTGGGCGAGCCGCTCCTCGGCCTCGTGGATGATCTCGCGCACCCGCGGCACGCCCTCGGTCACGGCGCTGAACGGGACGAACTCGCGGTCGGTGTACTGCGCGATGAGCAGGGCGAGCGTGGTCTTGCCGCTCCCCGGCGGGCCCCAGAAGATCATCGAGCCCACTTCGCCCCGCCGGATCAGCTCGCCCAGCGCCTTCCCCGGACCCAGCAGCTCCTCCTGGCCGAGGAACTCCTCCAGGGTCCGCGGCCGCATTCGCGCCGCGAGCGGCTGCGCCGACGCGGGCGGCGCGAACAGCGAGGGCTCCGGCTTCTTCACGCGGGCAGCTCCGGAAGCACCGTGAAGCCCTCGTTCCCGGCGGCCGACCGGACCTCGCCATCGAGGGAGACGAGCACGCGTCCCGCCGACCGTCCCTCGGCCCATTCGAGCGCGGCCGCCAGCTGGAACGCGTCGCCCGCGGACAGTCCGTGCACACGCACCGCGCGCAGCGCGGCCTCCCGCAGCGCGGCCGTGGGCCCGACCGCCAGCCACAGGCTGGCGCTCGCGGACAGTGCCGCCAGCCCGCTGTCGCGCGCGGATGCCGTGATGCTCCCGCCGCGCTCCCGCCGCACGAGCGCGGACGTGCACTCCACCAGGGTCCCCCACCAGACCGCGACGGCGGGGTCCTGATGGCCCAGCGCCCTGAGCCGGTCGCTCCTCGGCTCGTTGACGAGCAGCGGCACCAGGGCCGACGCATCCCAGAACCTCATCGGCGCTTCCGGTCGTCGATCAGCTGCTGCGCCACGGTGCCGCCGGGATCATCGCCGCGCGGCATCTCCCAGAACTCCCGCGTCAGGCCCACGCGCTCCGGAATCACGAGCCGGCCCTGCCGCTCCATCTCCAGCAGCCGATCCCACTCGTCGGACTCGATCCCCGGCGGCTGCGGCGGCAACGGGACCAGCTTCGCCACCGGCTTCCCGCGCTCGGTGATGACGACCTGCTCGCCGCGCTTCACGCGCGCCAGGTACCTGCTCAGCCCGGCCTTCAGCTCCGACACCTTGGCGGCCTTCATGTGACCTCATGGGTCCGTTCGGTATGACCAAAATAGTCCATTGGCGGGCCGTCCGGTAGCGCGAAGCGCACCGGTGCCCGGCGAGCCGCACTCCGTTCGGGCCACCCGGCTGGCGGGTTCCCCCCAGCCGACTGCCCGGCGCCCGG
This sequence comes from Gemmatimonadales bacterium, assembly GCA_035502185.1. Taxonomy (NCBI): domain Bacteria; kingdom Pseudomonadati; phylum Gemmatimonadota; class Gemmatimonadia; order Gemmatimonadales; species Gemmatimonadales bacterium. Next base: position 71,961 of record DATJUT010000059.1, on the reverse strand, counting down.
TTGGCGGGGCTCCCCCGACCGACCGCCCGGGAGCGACTCCAGGCCCAAGGCGCCAAGCGGCGGTTGCCCTCGCGCCGGCAACCTGCGGTCAACTGCCCGGACCAAGCCCCGGTAGCCCCTGTAGGACGTTTCCCCGACGGCGGCGACTCGAGGGCCGCCCCGCACTCACTTCGGGGTCCAGCCGGGCGCCAGGCGTGTCTGCGGGGGTGATCGGCCGGTGACGGCGGCTCGTAGGTTCGTATGCGAAGAAACCCGGTGGCCCGACCGGCCCGCGCCACGGCTGGGCGGGGACGGCGGGGTGGGGACGAGCGGGCCCGGTGCCGCCGCTACCGGCGGGCCGGTCGCGCCCTCGCGTCCCCCGGGTGGCACCGGGGTCGTCGCGAGGTCGCCGCCGCCTCGTGGAGGGTTGATTCGCGTACGAACAAAACACGCTCGCAACCGCCGCGCGACACGGCCGAGCAGCGTCTGCTGGGCCCCGCTCTGGCCCTCGCCCGCACGCTCGAGGGCGAGATGGACCGGCGGCTGGCGATCGTGGGTCTGAGTGCCCGTGCGTTCCTCGTCATGCGGGAGATCGCGAGGGAGCCCGTTCACTCGCAGGCGGCCCTCGCCGCCCGGCTCGCGCTGGAGCCGGGCACGATCAGCGAGCTGCTGCGCCGGCTCGAGCGGCGGGCACTGGTACGCCGGGGAGCCGGCCGCAGCGGCGGCCCGAGCCGGGAGCCGCGTGGGCCGGGCAGGCCGGCCCTGGTCCCCGTCCTCACGGAGTCGGGCGCGCGGGTGCTGGCCGACGCGATGCGCGCGGCGGCGAGGCTGGAGCGGGAGTGGGCCGAGCGGCTGGCGAGCGCGCGGCACAGCCCGTGGCCGCTGGCGCGCGCGATGGGACTGAGGCGCTGGCTGGTCGAGAGTCTGGAGGTGATGGGCGAGCGACCCGCCGCGCCGGACCGGCGACGCGCCCGGCCCCGGCGGGCGCGGCCGGCGGCGGTCAGGCCAGCAGGCGAGCGACCAGCGCCTGGGCGCCGATGAACGACCCGGCGCCGGCGAAGAACGCCAGCGGCAGCCGCCAGCCGGGCTTGCCCTGGAACTCGGGGACCAGGTTCGAGGCGCCCACGTACAGCGTCACGCCGGCCGAGAGGGCGAGCCCGTGCTGCTCGAGCACCGCCGCGCGCTCCGTGAGGAGCACGCCCAGGATGGTGGTCGCGCCGAGCGCCGCGGCGGCCAGCACCGCGCGGCGCGGCGTCTCGCCGGCCGCCAGCACGAGGCTCGAGACGGTGACGCCCTCCGGCAGCTTGTGGAGGAAGATCGCGAGGAACAGCAGCAGCCCGAGCGACGGGCTCACCAGGAAGCCGGAGGCGATCGCGACGCCGTCGAAGAAGGTGTGGAGCAGCAGGCCCACGATGCCCGAGACGCTCGCGGCGTGGGTGACGTGGTGGGTTTCCTCGCCGAAGTGGAAATGCGGCGTCACCGTGTGCTGGGTGAGGTGCACCAGCAGGTAGCCAAGCAGGATCACGGGCGCCGCCGCCGCCGAGTCCCTGGCGAGCGCCTCCGGCACGACGCCGACGAGGGCGAGCGCGATCATGAAGCCGGCGGCATAGGCGAACAGCAGCTCGATGACCCGCAGGCCGAACCGCGCGCTCCGGGTGACGGCCCAGGCGCCCATCAGGTTGGCGAGGGCCGCCACCACCCCGAGCCCGAGGGCGGGAGCGCTGATCACCCCAGCTCCCGCGCGCGCGCCAGCAGGTGCTCGCGCGTGTTGCGCCACGGCTCGTCCAGGACCTCGTCCAGCAGCCGGCGGAGCATCTCCCCCATCCCCCGGCCCGGCGGCACCCCGGCGTCCACGAGGTCGTTGCCCGTGACGGCCAGGTCGCGCACCGTCAGCGGGTCGCCCGACGCCTCGATGGCGCGCACCGCCGCGAGCAGGTCGGCCCGCCGGGCCCTGGGCTCCGACACCGCGACGATCTCGCGTGCGTGCGTCCGGTGGTGCGCCAGCCAGTGCCGCACCTCGCGCGTGAGGCCCGGCGCCGGCAGCGGGAATCGCAGGCCGGCCACCACGGCCCGGACCCGCGTCGCCTCGTCGTTGGAGAACCGCAGCCGGCGCACCGCCGCCTCCGCCACGTCCTCGGTCGCACCGGCGTGGCACAGCGCCGCCGCCGTCAGCAGCACGGGGTCCCGCGGCGGGTCGATGGCGTCGAGGCGCCCGGGCATGTCGGGGCCGAGCTCGGCCATCTCCGGCCACACGCGCGCCAGCGCCCCGCACGCGACCCACAGGCCCACGCCCAGCGACGGCGAGGCGGCGTCGAGCGTCTTCAGCCACTCGTCCCGCACCCGCTCGCGCGACAGCGAGCCCAGGTCGGGCACCGCCGCCACCAGCGCCGCCCAGGTGGCCGGCTCGACCTTGAAGCCGAACACCGCCGCGAACCGGAGCGCCCGCAGCACCCGCAGCCGGTCCTCGCGGAACCGGGTGGCGGGGTCCCCCACCGCGCGCACCACGCCGGCCGCGAGGTCGGCGCGCCCGCCGAACGGGTCGCGAATCTCCCCGGTCCCGGGGTGGACGGCGACGGCGTTGATGGTGAAGTCACGCCGCGCCAGGTCGTCGTCGAGCGAGACGCCGAAGGCGACCCGCGCGTGGCGGCCGTCGGTCTCCACGTCGCGGCGGAAGGTCGTGACCTCGTGGGCGGCGCCGTTGCCGTCGAGCACGGCCAGCGTCCCGTGCTCGATGCCGATCGGCACGGTGCGGTGGAACAGCCTGCGCACCACCTCCGGCAGCGCCGACGTCGCGATGTCGAAGTCGCCGAGCCGCGGCGGCGGCCCCGCCCCGCGCTGCTCGTAGAGCACGTCGCGCACCGCGCCGCCCACGAACCAGGCCTCGTGCCCCGCCTGCTGGAGGGTGCGCGCGATGCTGCGCACCGGCTCCGGAATGCGCGCTAGCGGGAAGGCGTCAGCCACACAGCACGCTCCCGCCGTTCACGTTCAGGATCTCGCCGGTGACGTGCCGCGCCAGCTCGGAGCAGAGGAACACGATCGGACCCGCCACGTCCTGCGCCGATGCCACGCGTCCCAGCGGGATGGTGGCCTCGATGGCCGCCCGGCCCCCGCCGGCGTACGGCCGCGCCGCCATCTCGGTGTCCGCCCAGCCGGGCGCCACGCAGTTGACGCGCACCCGCGGCGCCATCTCCACCGCCAGGCTCTTGGTCAGGGCGACGAGCGCGCCCTTGCTCGCGGCATAGTCGGCGTGCAGCGCCTCGCCGCGCTGCGCCGCCGTCGAGGCCACCAGCACGATGGCGCCGCCCTCGGCCATGCGCGGGCCCAGCGCGCGCACCACGTGGAACACCGAGTCGAGGTTCTGGGAGATGGTCGAGCGCCACTGGGCCTGGTCCATCCGCGCGAGCGGCACGCCCTCGGCCTCCCACACGCCGTGACTGACGACCAGGATGTCGAGCGGGCCCGTCACGGCCGCGGCGAGCGCCGCCGCCCTGGCGGGGTCGCCGAGGTCGCCGTGGGTCCGGCGTCCTGCGGCCGTCACCTCGGCGCCGGCAGCCCGCAGCAGCTCGACGGTAGCCTTGCCGATGCCGCGGGTGCCGCCGGTCACCAGCGCGCGCTTGCCGCGCAGCGAGATCACGGGCGGTCGCCGGCGCCGCCGCTCACTTCAGCCCCGGCTCCACCTGCGAGCACACGTAGTGGTCGACGGCGAGCTGCACCTCCTGCGCGTGCGCCGCGTCCTCGCACGGCACGACAACCGCGACGTCCACCAGCTTCGCCAGGGCGCCGCCGTCCGCCGCCAGGAGCGCGACCGTGCGCACGCCCGCCGCCTTCGCGGCCTCGGCCGCCCGGACCAGGTTGGCCGAGCGCCCCGACGTCGAGATGAGCACCAGCAGGTCGCCCGGCCGCCCGTGCGCCTCGATCTGCCGCGCGAAGATGTGCTCGAAGCCGAGGTCGTTGGCCGCCGCCGTGAGCAGCGAGCTGTCGGTGGAGAGCGCGAGCGCGGGGGCCGCCCGCCGCTCGCGCGGCCGGTAGCGGACCACGTACTCGGTCGCGATGTGCTGCGCGTGCGCGGCGCTGCCGCCGTTGCCAGCGAAGTAGACCGTCCGGCCCGCCGCCAGCGTGCCCTGCACCAGCCCCACGTAGCGGGCCACCGGCTCGGCCAGCACCGCGGCCGAGCGCGCGGCGACCCGCGCCAGCTCCTCCAGATGGCCCAGTGGCGCGCTCACCGCTCGGACCCTCCCACGAGGAAGTCCTTCAGCTTGGTGTACATCGAGCGCCGCACCCGGAACGGCGGCACCGGCCGCAGCGGCTGGTCGTCGAGGATGGCCTGCGGGTTGTCGATCGCCAGCAGCTCGGCCTGCGCGCCGCCGCCGTGCGACTCCAGCCAGCGCACCGCCGACGCGACCGAGCGGGCGTCGCCGTGGTTGTCGCTGGCGACGATGGACGCGCAGCCCGCCTCGAGCAGGGCCCGCGCGCGCCCGGCGCGGCGCGACTCGCCGAGCAGGGTGGTCGCGTCCACCTGGAGCACCACGCCGGCCTGCTGCCAGCGCCGTCCCAGCTCCGGCGTGCAGACCGAGTAGCGCTCCGGGTGCGCCAGCAGCGGCACCAGGCCCTGCGCGACGATGCCCGCCAGGACCTCCACGCTGGCGTCGGCCGGCACCAGGCGCCCGAACTCCACCAGCACGTACCGCGAGCCCGCCAGGCAGCAGCACCGGTCGGTGAACCGCGGCGCGGGCACGTCGAGCATGATCTCGAACCCGCGGCGCAGCGCCGGCCGGGGCGGCGCGGCGTCCACCAGGTCGCTCAGCAGCGCGTCCATGTCGTCGCAGGGCGCCGACTCGAGCGCACTCGCCTTGAGGTGCGGCGTGCAGCACACCGCGGTGACCCCCTGGGCGGCGAAGTGCTGCAGCACCTCGACCGACTGCTCGATGGTGTGGGAGCCGTCGTCGACCCCGGGAATGAGGTGGGTGTGCAGGTCGATCATCGGGCCGCGGCCGCCAGCTCCCGGATCCGGCCGGGCCCGCCGTCCTCGATCGCGCTGCCGACCACCACGAAATCCGCCCCGGCGCGGCGCGCCCGGCAGACCTGCTCCGGGGTGCGCAGCCCGCCGCCCACCAGCAGCGGGAGCGACACGGCACAGCGCACCGCCTCGATGACCGCCGGCGCCACCGGCGACGCGGCGCCGCTGCCGGCATCGAGGTACACGGCCGCCATGCCGATCAGCTGTCCCGCCATCGCGTGCGCCGCGGCCAGCTCCGGCTTGTCGGCGGGCAGCGGGCGCGTCTGGCTCACCGCCTCGACCGCCGTGACGCGGCCGCCGTCCATCAGGAGGTAGGCGGTCGAGATCGCCGGCACGTCGTGCCGGCGGAAGAAGGGGACCGCGCGCACGTGCTCCTCGATGAGGTATTGCGGGTTGCGCCCCGAGACGAGCGAGAGGAGCAGCACCGCGTCCACGTTGGGCACCAGCTGCGCCGCGGAGCCCGGGAAGAGCAGCAGCGGCAGCCGCGAGGCCCGCTTGATGGCCGCCGCCACGTCGCCGGTGCGCGCGGTGCTGTCGTACGAGGTCCCGATCAGGAGCGCCACCGCCCCGTCCGCCTCGGCGCCGGCCGCGAGCGTTCCCGCCTCGGCGGCGGGCGTGCGCTCGGGGTCCACCAGCACGCACAGCCCCGGGGCGCGCTCCATCAGCCACTCCTGGCCGGTGCTCACGTGCCCACCGCGGCCAGGAGCCGGCCCGCCAGGCTCGACAGCTCGCCCCCACCCTCGGCGGCCGCCTCGAACGCGTAGGTCACGAAGGCGTCGGCCGCGAGCAGGTCCATGGCCGCGTCGTACGCCACGCCCTGGCGCTCCACCACGGCGCGCAGCGTCACCAGACCCAGCCGGCCGACCGCTTCGGCGACCGAGTCACCGGCCAGCACACCGTCGGGCGCGGCCGTCACGCACTCGGCGAGCCGGTTGGCCAGCGCCGCCGGCGGAGCGGGCCGGCGGGATTCGAGCCAGGCCAGAAGTTCGGGGCGGGTCACCGACGGTGGGTGGGTTGCAGGTTGTGGGTTGGAGCGCTCACCGGTGGGCCTCCAGGACCTCGCGCACCAGCTCGGGCGCGCGCCGCTCGACGTCGCCCAGCTTCGACGCGTCGCCCGCGCCGGCCGACGCGAAGTGCGGCCGGCCCCCGCCCTTCCCGCCGCTCACGGCGGCCAGCCGGTTGGCCAGATCGGGCGCGACCACGCCCCGCGCCACCAGGTCGTCGGTGACCCCGACGTGGATGCCCGGCCGCTCGCCCGTGGCCACGATCACCAGCACGCCGCTCGCCGTCTGGCTCCGGAACGCGTCCACCATCGCGCCGATCTCGTTCCGGTCCGCCGTGTCGCTCGACGCGACGGCGATCCGGCTGCCGTTCACCTCGACGATGCGCGCCTTCGCCGCGTCGGCGCCGCCGCTCTTGATCAGCTCCTCGACCCGCTTCTCGAGCTTGCGCCGCTCGTCCACCAGCGCCTCGACCCGCCGCGCCAGGTGCTCCGGCGTGCTGCCCACGACCTCGGCGACGCCGTCCAGCAGGCGGACCCGGCCGGCCAGCCACTCGAAGGCGCCCGGGCCCGTCAGCGCCTCGACGCGCCGCACGCCCGCGCCCACGCCGGTCTCGCCCACCAGCCGCACCAGGCCGATCTGGCCGGTGGTCCGCACGTGGCACCCGCCGCACAGCTCCAGCGAGACGCCGGGCACCCGGACGGTGCGCACCACGGCGCCGTACTTCTCGCCGAACAGCGCCATCGCGCCCAGCGCGATCGCCTCCGCGTACGGCATCTCCTGCTTGACGACGTCGAGGTTCTCCCACACGTGCCGGTTCATCTCGGCCTCGATCTCGGCCAGCAGCGCGGGCGGGATCGGCTGGTGGTGCGTGAAGTCGAAGCGCAGGTGCTCCGGCGAGACCACCGAGCCGGCCTGGTGCACGTGGTCGCCGAGGACCTTCCGGAGCGCCGCGTGCAGCAGGTGCGTGGCCGTGTGGTTGCGCTCGGTGTCGCGCCGCAGCTCCTCGTCGACCAGCGCCTCGACCCGGGTCGGCGCGAACGGGCCCTGGAACGGCCCGAACACCGCGGTGCCGCCCTCGACCTTGCGCACCTCGGCGACCGGCAGCACCCAGCCCTTGCCGCGCACCTCGCCCGCGTCGCTGACCTGGCCGCCGCTCACGGCGTAGAAGGGATTCTCGTGCAGGATGAGGCCGACGCCGTCCCCGGTCTGCCGCCAGGCGAGGATGTCGGTCTCGGCACGCGTGGTGTCGTAGCCGACCCACTTCTGGCGGGCTCGCTTGCCGACGGGCGTCCATGCGCCGGCGTCGGACTCAGCGCGGCCGGGTGCGGCGCCCTTCTCGCGCCCTCCCGTCCGCTCGCGGTCCTCCCTGGCGCGCTCCCCGCCGCCGCCCGTCCCCTCCGCGCGGGGAACCCCCCGCTTCGCGTCCGGGAGGGCGCTCGAAGTGCCACGGCCGGATGCGCCGCGCGCCTTCCTCGACCGGTCGCGCTGCTGGTCGAGCAGCGCGTCGAAGCCCGCCACGTCCACCGTGAGCCCGCGCTCGGCCGCGACGATCTCGGTGAGGTCGATCGGGAAGCCGTAGGTGTCGTACAGCTTGAACGCCTCCTCGGCGGTGACCGACCTGAGCGCCGCGAGGCGCTCGAGGCCGCCCTCGATGGTCTCGAAGAAGCGCTCCTCCTCGGCCCGGGTGACGCCCGCCAGGTGCGCGGCGCCCTTCACCAGCTCCGGGTAGTGCCCGCCCATCACCTTGACCACCTCGTCCACCAGCGCCACCAGCGTCGGCTCGCGGCGGCCCAGGAGGTAGGCGTGGCGCACCGCGCGCCGGAGGATGCGGCGCAGCACGTAGCCGCGGCCCTCGTTCGACGGGTAGACCCCGTCGGCGAGCAGGAACGCGACGGCGCGCGCGTGGTCGGCCAGCACCCGGAACGGCGCGCCGGCGGGGCCCCGGTCGTACGGCCGGCCCACGACGTCCACGGCGCGCGCGATGAGCGGCGTGAAGAGGTCGGTGTCGAAGTTGGAGCGGACGCCCTGGAGCACGGCCGCGATGCGCTCGAGGCCGGCGCCGGTGTCCACCGACGGCGCGGGCAGCGGCACCAGCTCGCCCGTGGCCTGCCGGTCGAACTGCATGAAGACCAGGTTCCAGATCTCGAGGAACCGGCCGGCCTCGGCCAGCTCGACGAACTGGTCGAGCGAGTGGACGTGGTTGGAGACGTGCTGGGACGGCGGGGGCGCGGCTCGAGAGGCCCCACCGCCCTCCCCCAGGTCCACGTAGATCTCGGAGCACGGGCCGCACGGCCCCGTCTCCGCCATCTGCCAGAAGTTGTCCTTGTCCCCCAGGCCGTAGATCCGGGCGTCCGCGATGCCGGCGACCTCGCGCCACAGCCGGCGCGCGTCCTCGTCCTTGTGGTGGACGCTGATGCGGATGCGGTCGGGGTGGATGCCCAGCCACTCGGGGCTGGTGACGAACTCCCAGGCGAACGCGATGGCGTCCTGCTTGAAGTAGTCGCCGAAGGAGAAGTTGCCCAGCATCTCGAAGAAGGTGTGGTGCCGGTCGGTGTGGCCCACCTGCTCGAGGTCGTTGTGCTTGCCGCCGGCACGGACGCACTTCTGCGACGTGGTCGCGCGCCGGTAGTCGCGGCGCTCCAGGCCGAGGAACACCCGCTTGAACTGCACCATCCCGGCGTTGGTGAACAACAGGGTGGGATCGTCGGCGGGCACCAGGGACGACGAGGCCACCTCCCGGTGGTCCCGCTGCACGAAGTAGTCGAGGAACCGGCGGCGGATGGTCGCGGCGTTCATGAGCCGGGGAAAGTTACCCGCCGCGCGGCGCCTTCACCACCTCACGAGGCCGCGAGCGCCGCCTTCACCACCTCGATCACGTCGGCCGCCGCGAAGCCGCGGCGCAGCAGGTACGTCTTCAGCCGCCGGCGGCGCGTGGCGAGGTCGAGGTCCTCCAGCGTCGCCGCCTTGCGGGCCGCCGCCTCCCGCAGCAGCTCGACCGCCTCCACGCCCTCGTCCTCGAGCGCGTCGCGGACCGCACGCTCCGCTTCTTCGCGCCCGATGCCGAGCCGGCGGAGGTCCCTGGCCAGGCGCGCGGGCCCGTAGCGGAACCGCCGCGCCCGGGTGCGGGCGAAGTGGCGCGCGAACTCCCCGTCGTTGATCAGGCCCGACGCCACCAGCGACGCCACCGCCTCGCCGGCGGCGGCGCCCGCGTAGCCCTTGCGCACCAGGCGCCGCTGGATCTCGGTCGAAGGCAGCGCGCGGAAGGCGAGAATGCGCAGCGCGGCCGCCCGCGCCGCGAACACCTCGGCGCGCTGCTCCACGCCCTGCACCTGGGCCGGGGACAGCACCGCGTCCACCGCGAGGCCGAGCCCCCGCACGTCCGCGGGCCCCACCAGCGCGTACGAGGCGCCGTCCAGGAAGACGACGACGCCCCCGCTGCCCCTCGGGTCGCTCTCCAGCGCCGTGACGGCGGGCACCTACTCCTCCGCGACTCCCTCCTCCTCGACCGGAGCCACGGCCTTCATCCCCAGCCCGTCCTTCACCTTCGCCTCGATCTCCGCCATCAGCGTCGGGTTGTCCTTGAGGAACAGCTTGGTGTTCTCCCGGCCCTGGCCGATGCGCTGGTCGGCATAGGCATACCACGCGCCCGACTTCACGATCACGCCCATCTCCGCCGCCAGGTCCACCAGCAGGGCGGCGTGGCTGATCCCCTCGTCGAACATGATGTCGAACTCCGCCTGCCGGAACGGCGGCGCGACCTTGTTCTTCACCACCTTCACCCGGGTGTGGTTGCCGATCACCGTGTCGCGCTCCTTGACCGGCCCGATCCGGCGCATGTCGAGCCGCACCGAGGCGTAGAACTTGAGCGCCCGCCCCCCGCTCGTCGTCTCCGGGTTGCCGAACAGGATGCCGACCTTCTCCCGCAGCTGGTTGATGAAGATCACGGAGGTCCGGGAGCGATTGATCCCGCCCGCCAGCTTGCGCAGCGCCTGGCTCATCAGCCGGGCCTGGAGACCGACGTGGGTGTCGCCCATCTCGCCCTCGATCTCCGCCTTGGGCACCAGCGCCGCCACCGAGTCCACCACGATCACGTCCACCGCGCCCGAGCGCACCAGGATGTCGGTGATCTCCAGCGCCTGCTCGCCCGTATCCGGCTGGGAGATGAGCAGGTTGTCCACGTCCACGCCGAGCTTCCTGGCGTAGTCCACGTCCAGCGCGTGCTCCGCGTCCACGTAGGCCGCGACGCCCCCGGCGCGCTGCGCGTTGCCGGCCACGTGCAGGGCGAGCGTGGTCTTGCCCGACGACTCGGGACCGAAGATCTCGGTGACCCGCCCGCGCGGGATGCCTCCGACCCCGATGGCCGCATCGAGGTTGATGGCGCCGGTCGGGATCGCGTCCACCTTCACCCGCGCCCGGTCCGAGCCCATCCGCATGATCGAGCCCTTGCCGCAGGTCTTCTCGATCTGGGCGATGGCGAGATTCAAGGCCTTCCTGCGATCGTCCTGCTGCGCCTCTGGAGCCATCAGTCCCTCGGAATGCAGAGTTCAGTGGAGTTGCCGGACGGCAAGTTGCGAGTGGTCACGAATTGCCAGTGTCGAGAGCCAAGAACCCGCCCCGGGCGGCCTCTCCACCACCTCCGACCCACAACCTACCACCCTCTCGTTCCCACCCGAATATATACCGAACCTCCCATTCCGCCAGTCGCCCCTATCGCCAACCCGGGCGAAAGGCATCCTGCAGCCACTCCAGCTTCCCGCCCGTGACCGTGATGACGTCGAAGCGGATGCTGTTCCAGGCCCGCCCGTGCCGCGTGAGCCACACCGAGGCCGCCCGCACCAGGTTGGCCTGCTTGCGAGCGGTCACGGCCTCCGAGGCCGCGCCGAAGCGCTCGTCGGCCCGCGCCTTCACCTCGACGAACACCACCACCGCTCCCCGCCGCGCCACCAGGTCCACGTCCGAGTGGCCGTAGCGGAAGCGCTGCTCGAGCACCTGGTAGCCCTGCACGCGCAGGGCGTCGGCCGCCAGGGACTCGGCCCGCGCGCCCGCGCGGTGGCGGGGATCCTTCCAGGTGCTGGGATCGCTCTTGAGCACGAGCCGAACGTAGGCGCCCAACCGGAGTCCCCGTGAACCGAAATATCGCAGCGCCCGGCAGGAATTAGGCAGGGTTCAGAAAGGCGGACTGCGGTACGGTTACGAGACGCCGAGTTGCGAGTGGCTAGTACGGTCCCACTCGATCGAGGTCGTCCAGCCCGACCAGCACCTCCCGGGCCTTGGACCCGTCGGGCGGGCCCAGCACGCCGGCGTCGTGCAGCTGGTCGATGATGCGCGCCGCGCGGCCGTAGCCGATCTTCAGCCGCCGCTGCAGCAGGGACGTCGAGCCGAGCTGGTTCTGAATGCAGCACTCGGCGGCCTGACGGAACAGCGGGTCGCGGTCCCCGGCCGCGCCGACGGCCGCCGGCTCTCCCTCGCCCTCTTCCGCGGCGATCCTGGCTCGCACCACTTCGAGGATGTCGCTCTCGCCGCCCGGCCCCGCCTCGGCCTGTGCCGCGGCCGCCGCGGCCTCGAGCCGCTCCTCGCGGCGCGCGTCGAACCAGTGCATCAGCCGCTCGGTCTCGTCCGTGCCGACGTACGCGCCCTGCAGGCGCAGCAGATCGCTCTTGCCGGGCGGCATGAACAGCATGTCGCCGTTGCCCAGGAGGGCCTCGGCGCCGTTCTGGTCGAGGATGGTGCGGCTGTCCACCTTCGAGGCGACGCGGAACGCGATGCGGCAGGGGAAGTTCGCCTTGATGAGCCCGGTGATCACATTCACCGACGGCCGCTGGGTCGCGAGCACCAGGTGGATCCCGATGGCGCGCGCCTTCTGCGCCAGCAGGGCGAGCGGGGTCTCCACCTCGGCCTGCACCGTCATGATCAGGTCGGCCAGCTCGTCCACGAACAGGATCACGTAGGGGAGCGGCCCGTCCTCCCACGGCTCGCCGTTCGGCTTCACCAGCTGCTGGCCGTCGGCCAGCTTGCGGTTGAAGTCGCCCAGGTTGCGCGCCGAGTTGGCGTGCAGCAGCTCGTAGCGGTCCTGCATCTCCCACACCGCCCACTTGAAGACGTGCGCCGCGTCCTTGTTGTCGGTGACCACCCGGTGCCGGAGGTGCGGCAGCGCGTTGTACATCGACAGCTCGACCATCTTGGGGTCGATCATCAGCATCCGCAGCTCGGCCGGCGTGTAGCGGTAGACCAGGCTGGTGATGATGGTGTTGATGCAGACCGACTTGCCGGACCCGGTCGCGCCCGCGATCAGCAGGTGCGGCATCTTGGCCAGGTCGGCGATGATCGCGCGGCCCTCGAGGTCGCGGCCGAGCGCCACCGGCAGCAGCAGGCGCTGCGGGGCCCGTCCCCACTCGGCCGTTTCCAGCAGCTCGCGGAACCCGACCATCCGCGGCGTGGGGTTGGGGACCTCGACGCCGACGGCGCCCTTCCCCGGAATCGGAGCCACGATCCGGATGGACTGGGCCCGCATCGTGAGCGCCAGGTCGTCGGCCAGGGCCGCGATCCGGCCCACCTTGACGCCGGCCGCGGGCACGACCTCGAACTGCGTGACGACGGGGCCGGTGGTCCGCCCCGCGATGGCGCCCTCGACCTTGAACTGCTTGAGCGTGTCGAGCAGCACGTCCTGGAGCCGGTCCAGCTCGGCCTCGAAGGAGGCGGGCTGCGGCGTGGGCGGCGCGAGGAGGTCGATGGGCGGGAGCTCGTCGGGGGAGCCGCCGGGCGTGGGGTGTGGGGCGTGGGGTGCGGGGGCCCCGCCCTTCCGCCGCCGTTTCGGCGCGGGGCCGCCGCTCCCGGCCGCGAGCTCCGCCTCCGGCTCCGCCGCGGCGAAGATGTCCTCGGGGGCCATGGGCTCCGCCGGCTCCGGCGCAGGCGGCGGCGCACCGGGCGCCACGGAGGGCCTGGGGCGCTTGCGCAGCACGCCGAGCGGGTTCCACCCCACCGTGATCACGGTGAGCACGCTGAAGCTGCCGAGCGCGACCAGAGCCTCGCCCACGGGGCCGACGCCGCGCAGCGAGTAGGCGAGGAAGCCGCCGGCGAGTCCGACCACGGGGGGATAGGCGACCTCGCCCGCGGCGGCGAGCGCCGCGCTCGCGGCGGCGTCGAAGCTCTGGAAGGCCACGCCCGCGGCGAACGGCACGGTGACGGCGAGGCCCGCGAGCAGCACGGTGACGCGGCGGCCGACCGCGCGCTCGAAGTGGCCGAACAGGGCCACGGCCCAGGCCAGCGGCATCAGGGGGACGGCGGCGGCGCCCACGCCCAGCAGGCCGCGCAGCGCGCCGCCGAGGGCGACGCCGGCGTTGCCGGTTAGCGAGACCCCGGGGGCCGTCGCGAGCGCGAGGAACAGGCCCGCGAGCAGAGCCCCGATGGCCCAGAGGTCATCCTTCGTTCGCGGGTCGATTGGCCGTGATCCTCCGGTCGGCGTAGAGGGGGAGCACGGGGTACGCGTCCTGCGCGGCACAGGCCTCGAGGTCCGCGCGGAACCCCAGCTCCACCAGCTCGCGGCCGTGGGCGCTGGCCCGGAGCGCGCGCATCCAGCGCTCGCCGTAGTGGCGGGCCAGCTCCAGCGCGGCCACGGCGCCGTCGTTCAGGGCCACGCGCCTGAGGCCCCCGTCGGGCAGCACCGCCTTGGTCAGGCGTCCCGCGGCGAACGCGTCCTCGAGGGCGAACTGCTTGTCGCCGCCCGCGCACAGGACCACCAGCTCCCCGTGCTGCTCGAGGGCCGCGCGGGCGCGCGCGACCACGGCGCTGAAGTTCACGGCGGCCGCCGTCATCACCTCGCGGGCGCCCTGCGCGGTGATCAGCGCCTGGGTCCCGTTGGTGGTGGTCATCACGATGGTCTTGCCGGCGATCGCCTCGGGCCCGAACTCCGCGGGCGAGTTGCCGAGGCCGAAGCCCTCGATGCGCACCGACTTCCGCTCGCCCGCCAGGATCACGGTGTCGCGCTCGAGGTTCTGGGCGATGCGCATCGCCTCCTCGGTGGACCCGGCCGGCAGGATCGCCTTGGCCCCGTTGGCGAGGGCCACCGCGATCGTGGTGGTGGCGCGGAGCACGTCGATGACCACCACCGTGCGGCCGGCGAGGTCGGCCGGCGCGACCGCGCTCGGCGTGTAGACGACGTCGATCTTCACGACTCCGGGCTCCCGAGCAGCTGCGCCTCCCGCTCCAGGAACTTGGTGTCCACGTCCCCGGCCTGGAAGGCGGGATGCAGGATGACCCGCCCGAGGAACGGGATGGTGGTGGTCACGCCCTCGATGATGAACCCGTCGAGCGCCTGGTGCATGCGCGCCAGCGCCTCGGCCCGGTCGTTCCCGTGGACGATCACCTTGGCCAGCAGCGAATCGTAGAACGGCGGCACCGTGTAGCCCGCGTAGATGTGCGTGTCCACCCGCACGCCGGGCCCGCCCGGCGGGTGAAAGGTGGTCACGACCCCCGGGCAGGGCTGGAAGTTCCGCGCCGGGTCCTCGGCGTTCACCCGGCACTCGATGGCGTGCCCGCGCAGGAACAGGCCGCTCTCCGGCACCGACAGCGGCTCCCCGGCCGCGACCTTGATCTGCTCCTTCACCAGGTCCCACCCCGTGGTCATCTCGGTGACCGGGTGCTCCACCTGGATGCGGGTGTTCATCTCCATGAAGTAGAAGCTGCCGTCGCCGTTCAGCAGGAACTCCATCGTCCCGGCGCCGACGTAGCCGATGCGCTCGGCCAGGTGCACCGCGGCGCCCCCCATGCGCTCGCGCAGCTCGGGTGTCACCGCCGGCGAGGGCGCCTCCTCCACCAGCTTCTGGTGGCGCCGCTGCACCGAGCAGTCGCGCTCGCTGAGGTGCAGCACCCGGCCGTGCCGGTCGCCGAACACCTGGATCTCCACGTGCCGCGGGCGCTCGAGGTACTTCTCGAGGTACACCGCGTCGTTGCCGAACGCCGCGAGCGCTTCGCCGCGCGCCAGCTGGAAGTGGCGGGCGAAGTCCTCCTCGTCGGCGGCCACCCGCATCCCCTTCCCGCCCCCGCCCGCCGCCGCCTTGATGATGACCGGGAAGCCGAGCTGGTGGGCGGCGGCGACCGCCTCCTCCACGTCGCCGACGGGGCCCGGCGTGCCCGGGATGATGGGCACCCCCGCGGCCTCGGCCAGGCGGCGGGCCTCGGCCTTGTCGCCCATGGCGCGGATCTGATCGGGCGTGGGGCCGATGAAGGTGATGTTCGACGCGGCGACGATCTCGGCGAACTCGGCGTTCTCGGCCAGGAACCCGTAGCCCGGGTGGATGGCGTCGGCGCCGGTGATCTCGGCGGCCGCGATGATCTGGGGGATCTTGAGGTAGCTGTCGCGCGCCGGCGCCGGCCCGATGCACACGTCGTCGTCGGCGAACCGCACGTGCAGCGACTCGCGGTCCGCCTCGCTGTAGACGGCGACCGTGGCGACACCCAGTTCGCGGCACGCCCGGATGATGCGCAGGGCGATCTCGCCGCGGTTGGCGATCAACACCTTCTTGAACATCAGCGCTGCAGCGGATCCCTGCTCAGGCCCGGCACCTTGGGCTGGCTGCGCGGCGGCTCCTCCGCGGCGACCGCCCCTCCGGCCGGCTTCGCCGCCCTCCGCCCCTTCTCCTCGAAGCCCTCGAAGGTCCGGTCGCTCGCGGCGGCGATGCCCTGGACCTGCAGCTGGAACTCGGTCGGATTGGAGCAGTAGAACAGCGCGTTCTCCAGCGAGATGATCCCGCTGGTGTACCACTGCATCAGGCTCTGGTCGAACGACTGCATCCCGTACTGGACCGCGCCCTCCTTGATCAGGTCCGGGATCGCCAGCTGCGCCTTCATGTCGCGGATGTTCTCGCGCACCGCGGCCGTGTTGATCAGCACCTCGCACGCCGGGACCCGCGTCACGCCGTCGGTGGTGGGCACCAGCCGCAGCGACACCACCGCCTGCAGGGCCGTGGAGAGCAGGTGGCGCACCTCCTCGTGCTGGTGCGGCGGGTAGAACGAGATCACGCGGTTGATCGTCTGGGTGGCGTCGGTGGTGTGCAGGGTCGAGAAGACCAGGTGGCCGGTGTCCGCCGCCTTGATCGCCGTGTCCAGCGTCTCCATGTCGCGGATCTCGCCCACCATGATCACGTCGGGGTTCTGCCGCAGCACGTGGCGGAGGGCGTTGTGGAAGGAGAGCGTGTCGGCCCCGATCTCGCGCTGGCTGACCATCGAGTTGATGTCGCGATGCAGGAACTCGATCGGGTCTTCGACCGTGATGATGTTGACGTGGCGGTGCTGGTTGATGTGGTTGACCATCGCGGCCAGCGCCGTGGACTTGCCGCTGCCGGTCACGCCGGTCACCAGCACCAGCCCGCGCGGCTTCAGCGCCAGCGCCTCGAGGATCCTGGGCAGCCGCAGCTCCTCGACCGTCTTGACCTCGTAGGGGATCACCCGGAACGCGAAGGCGAGCGTGCCGCGCTGCCAGTAGATGTTGACGCGGAACCGCCCCACCCCCGGCACGCCGATGGCGAAGTCCGCCTCCTTCGTCTCCATGAACTCCTTGAGCTGGCGGGGCTGCATCAGGTGCTCGGCCAGCAGCTTCAGGTCCTGCGGCGTCAGCGGCACCTGGTCGGGCATGGGCATCAGCTCGCCGGCCACCCGGATCGTGGGCGGGCGCCCCACCTTCAGCAGCAGGTCCGAGCCCATCTGCTCCACCATGTAGCGGATGGAGATGGGGAAATACGCCGGGGCGCCGGACTTGCCGGGGGCCGCACCCGCGGACGGGGACGACGCACCGGCCGGGGCGGGCGTGGGCTGGGACACGCGTGGCTCAGACACTGGGTTCCACCCGGAAGAGTACCTGACCGAACTCGACGGGCTGGGCGTCCTCGACGAGGATCTCGCGCACCGCTCCCGTCACCTCGGACTCCAACTCGTTCATGATCTTCATCGCCTCGATGATGCACAACGTCTGGCCGGATGTGACCCGGCTCCCGACCTTCACGTAGGGCTCCGCCCCCGGCTCCGGCGAACGGTAGAAGGTCCCCACCATCGGGCTCTTCACCTCCAGCAGCCGCGTGCCGGACGGGGCAGCCGCGGCGCCCGCCGACGGCGGGGTGGCGGCCGGGGCGCCCGGTGGCCCGGGGTCCGGGCCGGGCGCCGCCACATAGACGGGCGTGCCGCGAGCGCTCTCCCGGCTGACCCGGTAGGTGGTGAAGCCCCGCCGGATCTCGATCGTGGTGGCGCTCGAGGCGTCGAGGAGCGCCAGCAGTTCCTTGAGCAGCGCGAGGTCGGTCATCCAAGCACCAGGAGATCTCGTGGAAACTGGGTGAGCAGCGTGGCGCCGTCGACGCCGAGGACGACGTCGTCCTCGATCCGGACCCCACCCCAATCCGAATAATAGATGCCCGGCTCCACCGTGACTACCGCGCCTTCCGGGAGCACCTGCTCCGCGGTCCGCGCAAGCCGAGGCGCCTCATGCACTTCCAGGCCCAGGCCGTGGCCCAGCGAGTGGCCGAACGCCTCGCCGTGGCCGGCCTCGTCGATCACGTGGCGCGCCAACGCGTCGGCCTCGCGGCCGGAGAGGCCCGACCGCAGGCCCTCCAGCGCCGACGCCTGCGCCCGCCGCACCACGCCGAAGATCTCGGCCTGGCGCCCGGTCGGGGCGGCGCCCACCACGAAGGTCCGCGTCACGTCCGACGCGTAGCCGTCCACCACCGCGCCGAAATCCAGGAGCAGCAGCTCGCCCCGCTCCACCCGGCGCGCGGTGGACCGCGCGTGGGGCAGCGCCGAGCGCGGCCCCGACGCCACGATCGAGGGAAACGGGTGGTCCTCGCTGCCGTGGCGCCGGAGGGCGGACTCGAGCAGGCCCGCCACCTCCAGCTCGGTCTGGCCGACGCGGACGGCCGCGGTCGCCTCCTCGAGCGCCGCGCCCGCCACCGCGCCGGCGGCACCGAGCGCGGCGACCTCCTCCGGCGCCTTCGCCACCCGCAGCCGCTCCACCAGGTCGGTGGTCGGCTGGAATCGCCACGCGGCGGCGCCGTCGCCGGAGAGCCGCTCCGCCTCGTGGACCGTCACGACGTGCCCCTCGTAGCCCACCGAGTGCACGAGCGGGTACTGGGGCAGCAGCTTGAGCAGGCGCTCCCAGCTGCCGGAGCCGTCGATCACGATGCGCGCCAGGTCGCCGATCTCGCCACGGGACTGCGCTTCGTAGCGGAAGTCGGTGATGAACAGCACGCCCTGGCGGCACAGGAACAGGAGGCCCGCGCTGCCGGAGAAGCCGGTCAGGTAGCGGATGTTCGCGGGGTGGGAGACCAGGAGCGCATCCAGGCCCTCGTCGGAGAGGCGGGCGAGGAGGGCATCGATGCGTTCGGGGCGGCGGTCAGGCATTCTTCAAGTTGCCAGACGGCAAGACGGCACGGCGGAAGTGGTTACCAGTTGCCAGCCTCCAGATCGCAGTGCAGCTGCAGGTACTGACGACTTGTCTGGCCCCCGACCACTCTCGCCTGGGAACCTCTTCAGTACGTGCCGTCTGGCGACTGTTCTGAGCACCGGCCTTCAGTCCTCCGCCTTCTTCGGGGCCTTGAGCCACGCGACGAGCCCTTCGAGGCCGAGGAGGTACGACCGCGGCCCGAAGCCGGCCACGACGCCCACGGCCAGGTCGGCCAGGAGCGAGCGGCGCCGCTCCTCCTCTCGCGCCCAGATGTTCGTCAGGTGGACTTCCACGAACGGCACCGCGGCGGCGAGCACGGCGTCCCGGATGGCCAGGGAGGTGTGGGTGTACGCGGCCGCGTTGACGAGCGCGCCGTCGGCCCGGCCGCGCAGGGCCTGGATCGTCTCGACCAGCTCGCCCTCGTGGTTGGACTGGCTCCACGCGATTTCGACGCCCAGGTCCCCGGCGCGGGAGCGCACCGCGGCCTCGATTTCGGGCAGCGTCGCGGTGCCGTAGCGTCCGGGCTCCCGAACCCCGAGCAGATTGAGGTTCGGCCCGTTGACCACCGTGATCCGCACTAGCGCTTGAGTCCCTGCAGCCAGGCGTTGAACGCGCTGAGGTCCTCGTCCCCGCTCTGGGCCGGCTCGTCGGGGGCCTTCGACGCGGGCCGCACGCTCGCCTGATCCTGCGGCGCACCGAAGAACTCGTCGAACGAGGTGCCACCTGCCGGCGGCGGCGTCGCGGCGGCCGCGGCGGCCGGCGGCGCGGCAGCCGGCGCCTCGGTGGCGCCGAAGATCTGATCCAGCGAGAACGCCTCGTGGGCCGGATGGGCGGGCTCGCCCGCGGGCTCCGGCGCGGGCGCCGCGAACGCCGTGTCGAGCGGCGTGGGGCCCGGCGGCGGCGCCGGAGCCGGCGCCGACGGCGAGCGCAGCCGCGCCGCGGCGACCCGGCGCAGCCACGTCCCCACCGACTCGGCTCCCTGGGAGTCCGCGCTCAGGTCCGGCGGCTCCTCCAGCCGGCTGAGCTTGCTCTGCAGGCCCGCGTCGCCCGGCCGCTGGGTGAGCAGCCGGCGGTAGACCGCCGCCGCCTCGCTGCGGAACCCCTGCTGCAGGTACAGGTCGCCCAGCGTCTCCGACAGCATCGCCTGCTCGGCGCCCGGGCCCTTCTCCTCGGGCGGCGTGGGCGAGACCATCTGGACGAGCTTCGACGACGGCCTGGCCAGCTCCTCGGCGGGCGTCACGTCCTCCGGCATGATGAGCGGCAGGCCGGCGGAGGGACGGGGCGCGATCGAGGAGGCCGGCGGCCGGTGCGCCACGGGCGGCGGCTCCGTGTCGATGATGGAGTACGCGCCCGACAGGTCCGCCGGCAGCTCGACGTTGACCGGGGCCTCCGCCACCTGCGGCAGGGAGTCGAACGTCTGGAGGTCCTCGTCGCGCTCGATCGTGAACTCGCCCGCCTCGGCGCGTCCCTGGCTGGCCGGCGCCGCCTCGGCCGTGGCCGGCGGCTCGCCCGCGGGCGGCGGCTCCGCGCCCTCGATGGTCGCCAGGAACTCGACGGCGGGCGTCGTCAGACCGTCGTCGTGCTCGATGGCGGCGACGTCCTCGGCCCGGATGGCCCGCGACGAGCGCTCGCCGGTGCCCCAGGCCAGCGAGTCGTCGAACGGCATCAGGTCGAGTCCGGAGTCGGCGACCTGCAGCTCCTGGGGGAGCGGATGCCGGTCGGGCACCGGCTCGGCCGCCTGCTCGGGAGGCTCGACGCTCTCCTCGATCGCCGGCGCGGGGCTCTCGGGCGCGGCCGCGAGGGGCGGCATCTCGAACGTGGGCTGCGTCGGCTCCACGACTTCGAGGTGTGCCTCCGCCGCTTCGCCCACGGGCTCGGCGACCGCCGGGCGCGGGGCCTCGCTCAGCTCGGGGTGAGCGGCCTCGGCGGCCGCCGCCGGGAACGCAGTCGGCGGCTCGATCGGCGCGGTCTGTCGCTCGGGGAGGGCCACCTCGGGCGCCGGGGGTGCCGGCTCCGCCGCGCGCGGCTCCGGCATCGCGGGCATCGCGGGCGGCGCGGGGGCCTCCGCAGCCGGCGCGGGGGCCTCCGCAGCCGGCGCGGGGACCTCCGGGGCGGGAGCGGGGGGCTGGACCACGGCTGCCGGCGGCGGGGCCTCCACGACCTGGGGCGCAGGCTCCGCCGTCATCGGTGGAGCGGCCGCGGGCAGCCGGGACTCCAGCACGGCTGCCGGCTCCACCTCCGCCGCGACGTCGGCGAACGACACCTCGGCGCCGCCGGCGGCGTGAACCGCCTCGATGGGCTGGGTCGCCTGCTCGGCGATCACCCCGCCGAGGCGCTGCAGGTCGGCCTCTGCCTCGGTGTTCATCGAGTCCACCACCAGCAGCTGCTGGAGCCACTTCCGGGCCTCCACCGTGCGGCCGGTGCGCTCGGTGATCTCCGCCAGGCTCTTCAGTGCGATGATGTTCTCGGCGTCCAGCTCCAGGACCGACCGGAACGTCCGCTCGGCCTCGGCGTCGTCGCCCTTGTCCAGGAGGCAGCGGCCCAGGACGATGCGGGCCGAGAGGTAGTCGGGGTGCTTGGCGAGCCCGGCGCGCACCAGCTCCAGGGCGCGATCCAGGCTCCCGGCCTTGCGGTAGGCGTCCGCCAGGGGCGCGAAGAACCGTCCGTCGGGGTTCTCCGCGTACCGGCGCTCGAGTTTCTCGATCTCGCTGGGCGCGGCCATGCAGCTCCTGGGCAGGCGCTCTTCGGCCGCGAACATACTGCGTCGGGGCCGGAAGTGTCAACGGTGAACCGACTTGAGGCCGGTTGGCTTTGCGCGTTGTCTCGTCTACATTTAGCCCGCTCCCGCGAGGGGGGCTTTGGGGGTATCGGCCATGCTGCGCACCATGCGCGAAAAGACCAAGATCATCATGCTGGTCCTGGCGGTCGCCTTCGTGGGGTGGCTCGTCTTCGACGTCGGCATGGGGGTCACGGGGCGGCGAGCGGGCCCCTCGACCCAGAACGTCGGATTGGTGAACGGCTCGCCCATCCGCTATCAGGACTGGCTCCGCGCCTACCAGGCCCTGTCCGAGGAGCAGCGGGCGCGCAATCCCGGCCAGGTGCTGACGCGGGAGGACCAGAAGTCCCTGGAGGACGAGGCGTTCGACCAGGAGGTCCAGGACCAGCTGATGCAGGCCGAGTTCCGGCGGCGCGGCATCGTGGTGACGGACGACGAGATCCGGAACGCGGCGCGCCGGATGCCGCCCCAGGAGATCGTCAAGGACAAGGACTTCCAGACCAACGGCCAGTTCGACCCGCAGAAGTGGGAGCGGTTCCTCTCCAGCGGGCAGCAGTCCGAGGGCTTCCTCCTCCAGCTCGAGGACCGGTATCGCGCCGAGCTGCCGCGGCTGAAGCTGCTCGAGGACGTGACGAGCGACATCTACGTCTCCGACGCCAAGCTGTGGACCATCTTCCGTGACCAGCACGATTCGGTGACCGTGCGCGCCCTGGTGGTCCGGCCCGACCAGGCGGTGGCGGACGCGTCGGTGCACGTGACGCCGCAGGACCTGCAGGCGTTCTACGACGCCCACCAGACGGACCTGCGGCGGCCCGCCCGCGCCTATCTGTCGTTCGTGGGCATCATCAAGCTCCCGCAGACCGTGGACTCGGCGGTGGCCATGGACCACGCGCGGGCGCTGCGGGACTCGCTGCTGCACGGGCTGGACTTCGCCGCCGCCGCCAAGGCCGAGTCGGCCGATTCGGCGAGCGGGCCCAACGGCGGCCTGCTGCGCACCTTCGGCCACGGCGAGATGGCACCGGCCTTCGACCAGGCCGCCTTCCACACGCCGGCGGGCCAGATCAGCCAGCCGGTCGTGACCCCCTACGGCATCCACCTGATCAAGGTGGAGAAGCGGACCGCGGACAGCGTCACCGCCCGTCACATCCTCATTCCGATCGAGCGCACCGGCGCGCGGCTCGACACGCTCGAGGCACGGGCGGATTCGCTCGACCGCCTGGCGGCGGAGCAGACCGATCCCACGATGCTCGACAGCGTCGCGCGCAAGATGTCGCTCGGCATCGGGCAGACCGGTCCGATCTACCAGGGCGAGGCCGTCGTGCTCGGCCGCTACCGGATCCCGGACGTCGGGGTCTGGGCGTTCGAGACCAAGGTCGGCGAGCTGAGCGCGGTGATCGAGACCAGCGGCGCGTTCTACGTGTTCCGGCTCGACAGTCTCCTGCCGGCCGGCGTCCCGCCGCTCGCGGAGATCCGGCCGCTCCTGCAGGGGCAGGTGGTCAAGGAGAAGAAGCGGCAGGCGGCGGAGGCCATCGCCCGGGACGCCGAGCGGCGGCTCGCCTCGGGCCAGACCCTGGACCAGGTGTCGGGGGCGCTGCATCTGCCCATCCAGACCGTCGGCCCGTTCGCCCGGACCTCCACGGTCGCGCTGCTCGGCACCGCGAGCGAGGCGGTGGGGGTCGCCTTCCGGCTGCGCGTGGGGGAGCGCTCGCGGCTGCTGTCGAGCGACCAGGGCTTCTTCTTCCTCGAGCCGACGCGGCGCAAAGGGGCCGACTCGGCGCTGTGGGCCAAGCAGGTGGATTCCCAGCGCGCCGCCGTGATCCGCACGGCGCGGCAGTACCGGGTCGAGGCGTTCCTGCAGTCGCTGCGGCGCCAGGCGACGGTGGTGGACAACCGGGCGGCGGTGCTGAGGCCGACGGCGGGGGCGACACAATGATGCAGCGTGAGAGGTGAGGGGTGAGACGTTCCGGTGAGAAGTGAGACGTGAAACGGCGTGAGAGGTGAGAGGCTGTGTGAGGGGTGAGAAGCGAAAAGGCGTGAGAGGGAGCCACCTCTCACGCCTTTCTCACTTCTCACGCTGCTTGCTTCTCACTTCTCACTTCTCACCTCTCACTTTCAGTTGCTTCTCCTATCCGTCGCCGGCGGAATCGTGGGCTGCGAGGCGGCCGGCGGCGGCGGGGGGGGCGGCGGCGGCTGGTTCACGTCGGTCTGGATGTCCCGCATGCTCTTCTTGAACTCGCCGATGGACTTGCCCAGCGCACCGCCGATCTCCGGCAACCGCTTCGCCCCGAACAGCAGGAGCAGGATCACCAGGAACAGCAGGATGTGGGTGAGGCTGAAGCCCTCGAACATCGATGCCTTCCTTCCCTAGAAGAGGGATCGCGCCAGCAGGTACGCCAGGACGACCCCGACCACCGCGAGCACCGAGATCCTCACGCCGACCGGGCCGACCGTGAACCACAGCACCAGGAGATCCACCGTCACCGGGCCGAGCTTCGGCGTCACGGCCAGCGTCAGCACTTCCTTCGGCGCCCCCGCGGGCAGCACCCGCTGCAGCAGCGCGGACAGGAACCCCCCGAGCGCGAACCCGGCCGAGAGCACGCCCAGGTAGAACAGCGGCCGCCGCGGGACGTGCGCCACGGCTCAGCGACGCCGCTCGACGGCGTACACGATCGCGTCCCGCAGCGCGTCGCGGGCCGACGACGACGGCAGGTCGTCGAGCGCCGCCTCCGCCTCGGCCGCGAACGCCGCCGCCCGGTCGCGCGCGTAGTCCAGCCCGCCGTGCTGCTCGACCAGCTGCACCACCTGCGCCACCTGCTCGTCGTCGGGCGCCGCCTGCCGGAACAGCGCCTCCACCGGCTGGCGCTGCGCCGCCGACAGCCGCCCCAGCACGGCGATCAGGGGCAGCGTGACCTTGTGCTCCTTCAGATCGTGCCCCGACGGCTTGCCGGTCACCGCTTCCCCCTCGGTGTAGTCCAGCAGGTCGTCGGTGATCTGGAACGCCATCCCGAGCGCGTCGCCGTAGCGCCGCGCCGCCAGCCGCTGGACCGGCCCGGCCCGGAGCGCGCCCACCTCGCACGCCGCCGCGAACAGCGAGGCCGTCTTCGACCGGCACAGCAGCTCGTACTGCTGCTCGTCGAAGTCCAGCGCGTCGTACGCCGCCAGCTGCCGCATCTCCCCGACGGTCATCGCGTCGGTGACCCGCGCCAGCACCCGGATCGGCTCCAGGTCGTCCAGCCGCGCCAGCTCGATGATCGCGCGCGAGTACAGGTAGTCGCCCATGATCACCGACACCTGGTGGCTGAACAGCGTATTCACCGTGGGCATACCCCGGCGCAGCACCGAGTGGTCCACCGAGTCGTCGTGCACCAGCGTGGCCAGGTGGATCAGCTCCACGATCGCCGCCAGCGACACCACGCGCGGGTCGCCCGTCGCGCACGCGTCGTCGGTGAGGAGCAGCAGCGTCGGCCGGAACAGCTTCCCCTTCATGTGCAGCAGGTGCCGGTTCACCTCCTGCATCAGCGGCACGTCCGCCGCGATCATCCGGCCGACCTCGGCGGTGACCGTGTCCAGCGCCTCGGCCACCGGCCGCTGGATGTCCACCAACGTCACGCTCGCCGCCTGGCGGGGCATCCTACACCGTCGCGCGCGACAGCGCCTTCACCCGCTGGCTCACGTCCTGGAAGGTGATTTCCACCGCGAACACGCGGTTGTACGAGGCCAACGCGTCGGCCCCCTTGCCCAGCTCCTCCTGCGTCCGGCCCAGCCAGTAGAGCAGGCCCACGCGATCCGCGTCGCCCGCCGCGGGCAGCTCCAGTGCGCGGCGCAGGATCGTCTCGGCCACCGTGAACTGGCCCTTCTCGAAGAAGCACAGTCCCAGCGCCTCCGACGCCTTGAGCCGGCCCTCGCTGCCGCGCAGCGCCTTCTGGAACTCCGCGATCGCCTCGTCCAGCAGGCCCATCTCCTTGTACGCCACGCCCAGGTCGTAGTGGCTCTGGAAGTCGGATTCCTCGACGTTGGCCTCCACGCCCCTCTTGAAGGCCGTGAGCATCGTCTGGAAGTCCTGCTGCTCGTCCCCGGACGGCTCCTCGTCCTCGATGCGCATCCGGGTGTCCTTCGGCCCCTCGTCCTCCAGGAGCAGCGCCCCCAGATCGACGTAGCCCCCGCTGGGCACGGCCGTCGGCGCCGGCTCCGGCGCGGCCGGCATCTCGAGCGGCATCCCCGGGCTCAGGGTCTCGATGCCCGTCTTCGCCCGCACGTTGCCCGGGTCGTGCTCGAGCACCCGCTGGTAGACGGCGAGGGCCTTCTCGGCCTCCCCCGAGCGCAGCAGGGCGTCCCCCAGCTCGAGGTACGCGCCCGCCAGCCGCTGGCGGTCGCCCTGCCGGTAGGCGAGCTCGACGCACTTCTGGTGGTACCGGACGCTGTTCGGATCGAGCCGCAGCAGCTCCTCGGCGATCGCGTACGCGCCGTCCAGGTCGTCCGACTGCTCCAGCCCCTCGAGCGCCACGTCGAACTCGCTGAACGCGCGCTCGCGCTGGCCGGCCTCGATGAGGACCTCGCCCAGCAGCCGGTGCGCGTGCCAGTCGCCGGCGTTCGCGGCGACGCGCGCCTCGAGCTCCTCGATCGACGGCGCCCTGACCACCTCGCTGACGTCGAGGAACTCCATCTCGGGCTCGGCCGCCTCCTCCGCCGGCGCTTCCACCTCGCCGAGATCCAGCAGCGGCAGGTCGCCGACGCCCGCCCCGGCCGGCTCCTCGACCTCCTCCACGGCCGCCCCGGGGGCTTCCTCGACGACCTCCGGCTCGGGCTCGGCCGCCGGGGCCTCCAGCTCCGCCAGCTCCAGGTCGCCGACCTCCCCGGCCGGTGGCGCCTCGGCGGTGGGGGGCTCGACCGCGGCCGACGTCGGCTCCAGGCCGAGCGGCGGAGCCGCCAGCTCGTCGGCGCCGATCAGGGACGTCGCCTCGAGCTCGAGCATCGGGAGCTCGGGCCCCGGCGCCTCCTCCTCTTCGGGGACGAGAGACGTCGGCTCGATCTCGAGCGCCAGGGGCTCGGTCTCGGGAGCCCCGCGGTGCGGCCTCGGGGTGGGAGTGGGCGGCGCCGGCGGCATGATCGCGGGGGCGCTGCCGCGCGGCGAGGGCTCCAGGTCCAGGAAGACCAGCTCGCCCTTCTTGCTCGGCTTCTCCTCCGGCAGCTCCTCGCCGGTGATCATGTGCCGGCTGAGGCGCGACTTGCGGTGGTGGGCGCGGTCCTTGTACTCGAACTCGCTCAGCAGCTTCTCGACCTGCTGCTTCTGATCCGGCGTCCGCGCCGTGGCCCGGGCCTGCTGGGCCAGCACCGACCAGATGTCCTCCTGGCCCGGCGTCATCTCGGCGAACTTCTTCAGGGCCTTGAACGCCTCCTCCAGCTGGCCGGCCTTCTGCATCCGGTCCGCGTACTCGAGGAGGTTGGTCTTGGCCTCGGCGCCGAACCCCTTGGTCGCGAACAGCATGCCGAGCTTGAGGTAGACCTGGGCGCGGCCGGGGGCGATCCGGAGCACCTTGTTGCAGAGCGCGATCGCGTTGTTGTCGAGCCCGATCTCGGCGTACTTGTCGACCGCGCGCTCGTAGTAGACGATCGCGTTCTGCCCCTGCCCGATCTTCTGGTAGAGGTCACCGACGCGGTTGTAGATGGAGAGGTCGGCTTCGGCATCGGGAGCCGCCTCCATCTCTTCGATGAGGCCGACGTACTCCTCGATAGCCTTCGCCCACTGCTCCTTCAGCTCGTACTTTCGCGCTCTTTCTTTGTACTTCTCCAGATTGGCCATGCGCCTGGCGGTTCAGGAGAGTGGCGGAGACAGCGGACCCCCAGTAGAACCTGCGGAAGATATTCCCGGCCCCGGAGCGTGACAAGGACGACCGGCGGCGTAAACTCGCCAGGCAAGCGGCATTCCATACCAGTAGGCCAGCTCCCGGACGTCCCGGCAGTTCCACACCACCAGGTCCGCCGCCAGTCCCACGGCCACCCGGCCCTTCACGGCCGCGAGTCCCAGGGCGTGGGCGGCGTTGGCCGTGGCGGCGATGAACGCCTCCTCCGGCTGGAGCCGTGCCTGGCTCACGGCCAGGGCCATCATCAGCGGCAGGTTGGCGCCCGGGGAGGATCCCGGGTTGAAGTCGGTCGCCAGGGCCACGATGGCGCCCGCGTCCACCAGCTCCCGGGCCGGCGCCTGCCGCGTCCGGCCCAGGAACAGGAGCGTGCCGGGCAGGAGCACCGCCACCGTCTCGCTCGCCGCCAGCGCCTCGATGCCCGCCGCGGAGACGGCGCCGAGGTGGTCGGCCGAGGCCGCACCGAGCCTCGCGGCCAGCTCCGCCCCTCCGGAGGGGTCCAGCTCGTCCGCGTGCACCTTGAGGCCGAGTCCGAGGGCCGCCGCCGCGCCGAGGATGGCCGCGCTCTCCTCGACGCTGAACACGCCCGGCTCGCAGAAGACGTCGCAGTACGCGGCCAGGCCGGCCTGGGCCACGGCCGGCAGCATCTCCTCGATCACGAGCCGGAGGTAGGCGTCGCGCCGCGACCGGAAGTCCGGCGGCACCTCGTGGGCGCCGAGAAAGGTGGCCACCAGCCGCTGGGGAACCAGCTCGCGCAGCCGGGCGACGACCCGGAGCGCCTTGAGCTCGGGCTCCAGGGCCAGACCGTAGCCGGACTTGATCTCCACGACCGTGGTCCCGAGCGACGCCATCATCGCGAGCCGCGGCAGCGCCAGCGCCACCAGCTCGTCCTCGCTGCGGGCGCGGAAGTCGGCGACGGTGGACAGGATCCCGCCCCCCGCCGCCGCGATGGACTTGTAGTCCTCGCCCCGGGCGCGGCGGGCGTGGTCCCCGAGCCGCGGCCGGCCGAACACGGCGTGGGTGTGCGCGTCCACCAGCCCCGCGGTGACCAGCCGGCCGCCGCAATCCACCACGGTGTCGGGGACCGCGGCGTCGTGGTACCACTCCCCGACCTCGTCGTCGGGCGCGATCAAGGCGACGCGATCGTCCTCGATCCCGATTCCGACGCCCTGCAGCACGCCCACGTCGTACCAGGACGGGTGGCGGACCGGTCCGGGGGCGACCGGGCCGGTCGCCACGGCGCCCACGTTCACGAGCGCCAGCCGGCGGCCGGGATCAGCCATGCATCGGGAGCCGGAGGCCCTGGCGCCGCGCGGTCTCGATCGCGAGGTCGTAGCCGGCGTCGGCGTGGCGCACCACGCCCAGGCCGGGGTCGTTCGTGAGCACGCGCTCCAGCCGCGCCGCCGCCGCCTCGGTGCCCTCGGCCACGATCACCTGCCCGGCGTGCAGGGAGTTGCCGATGCCGACGCCGCCGCCGTGATGGAAGGAGACCCAGGACGCGCCGCTGGCGACGTTGAGCATCGCGTTGAGGACGGGCCAGTCGGCGATGGCGTCGCTGCCGTCGCGCATCCCTTCCGTCTCGCGGAACGGGGAGGCCACCGAGCCCGTGTCGAGGTGGTCGCGCCCGATCACGACCGGGGCGGTGATCTCGCCCTTCGCGACCAGCTCGTTGAGGGCGAGGCCGAAGCGCGCGCGCTCGCCCTGTCCCAGCCAGCAGATGCGCGCCGGCAGTCCCTGGAACGCCACCCGCTCGCGGGCGAGCCGGATCCAGCGCCGCAGGTGCTCGTTGTCCGGGAACAGCTCGAGCACCAGCTCGTCGGTGCGCGCCAGGTCCTTCGGGTCGCCCGACAGCGTGACCCAGCGGAACGGGCCCTTCCCTTCGCAGAACAGCGGGCGGACGTAGGCGGGCACGAACCCCGGGAAGTCGAACGCATCCTCCACGCCGGCGTCGTGCGCCTGGGTGCGGAGGTTGTTGCCGTAGTCGAACGTCACCGCGCCCTGGCGCATCAGGTCCAGCATCGCGCGGACGTGCACGGCCATGGAGTCCATCGCGCGGCGCACGTAGGACTTCGGGTCGGCCGCGCGGAGCGCGGCCGCGGCCGCCACGTCGAGCCCGGAGGGCACGTAGCCGTTGAGCGGGTCGTGCGCCGAGGTCTGGTCGGTGAGCACGTCCGGCACCACGCCGCGGCGGACCAGCTCGGGCAGCACGTCGGCGCAGTTGCCGGCGAGTCCCACGCTCAGCGCGCGGCCCTGGCGCTTCGCCTCGTCGCACCAGCGCAGCGCCTCGTCGAGCGAGGCGGTCTCGCGATCCAGATAGCGCGTCTCGATGCGCCGGCGGATCCTGGCCGGGTCCACCTCGACGCCGAGGAACACGGCCTCGTTCATCGTCGCGGCCAGCGGCTGGGCTCCCCCCATCCCGCCCAGGCCGCCGGAGACGACCAGCCGGCCCTTGAGCGAGCCGCCGAAATGCTGGCGGCCCACCGCGCCGAACGTCTCGTAGGTGCCCTGCAGGATGCCCTGCGTGCCGATGTAGATCCACGAGCCGGCCGTCATCTGGCCGTACATGATGAGGCCCTTCTTCTCCAGCTCGCGGAACACGTCCCAGGTGGCCCAGCGGCCGACGAGGTTGGCGTTGGCGATCAGCACCCGCGGCGCGTCGGGATGGGTCGTGAAGATGCCGACCGGCTTGCCGCTCGCCACCAGGAGCGTCTCGTCGTTCTCCAGGCTCGTGAGCGAGGCGACGATCGCGTCGAACGCCTCCCACGAACGCGCCGCGCGGCCGGTGCCGCCGTACACCACCAGGTCGTCCGGCCGCTCCGCCACGTCGGGATCCAGGTTGTTCATCAGCATCCGCATCGCGGCTTCCTGGATCCAGCCCTTGCAGCTGATCCCCGGGCCGCGCGGCGCCCGGACGGTGCGTGCGCGATTCATGGCGGGGAAGGTAATGCGGGGTCAAGTGAGAGGTGAGGGGTCAGAGGTGAGAGGTTCAGGTGAGAGGTGAGGAGCCAACGGCGTGAGAGGTGAGACGCGAAAGGCGTGAGAGGGACTCACCTCTCACGCCTCTCACCTCTCACTTCGCCTTCTCACCTCTCACTTCTCACCCCTCACCTCTTGCGCTGTATCAGCTCCGGATTCCCCGGATCCGTCTGGTACGACCAGTCGAAGATCACGTAGTTCGGGCCCACCGCGCTAACCCGGATGGCGCCGTACTGATAGAACGCCCCGCCGCGGATCTGGAACACGTAGCCCCACTGCGGCACCGCCTCGAACATCGCGTCGCTGTAGCCAGCGGCCGGTGCGAGGTCGATGGCCGTCAGGTCCGCAATCGGCGTGTTGCCGTAGAGCTGCATCGAGTCGCTGCCCTGCGGCACGATGAAAATGCCGCCCGAGGCATGCTCGACCACGAAGTCCACGGCTGGCGTGCCCGCCGGGTACACCACGCCGTTGTGGGAAGCGTCGATCCAGAAGCGGAACGCGCTCTGCGTACCGCCCAGCGTGTCGCTCGTGAACACGAGCACGTTCTGGCCGTCCGGCCGCGGCGTGTCGTTCCTGACGGGCGACGGATCGCTCTGGATGTTGTCCAGCGACACCGCCGTGACCTCGAAGCACCCGGGCACTCCGTTGGTGAGCGCCCCCACCAGGAACTCCGGCGAGACGGTCGTGCCCTCGGTGACCCACGAGCTGCCGCACAGGTTGTGGTCGAGGTCGTAGCTCGTGCTGTACACCTGGTAGTACGCGAAGTCGTTCGGGTCCGACGTGTACGCGTTGTCGGACCACTCCAGGTGCACGGCGCCGTTGAGGGAGATGCTGTTCAACGAGGCCGGCGCCGGCAGCTGAACGCCGCCCGGTCCCGTGACGGATCCGCGATCGTAGCACGCCGCGAGGAGCAGCGTGGCGGCGGCGACGAGCGGGACTCCTGACATCAACCGGCGCATCGGGCTCTCCCGTGAAGTTCGACCCCCAACAACGCACGGGCCGTGCCCGGCGCCCGCAAACCCGTAACCTCTTGCAGCCGAACGACGTACGTGCCGTCCTGTGACCCGCAGCACAGGCCCCGCTGTCCCTCCGGAGGGACACCCGCTCGTGTCGTCCTTCGCACTCGACCGGTCACTGCGTAGGCACGTTGCGCTGGTCGTAGTCGAACTTGATCTCGGGCTGCGGGATCAGCGCAATGTTGAAGTTGAACACGACGTTGCCGTTGGGCGATTGCACGAGGCTGAACGTCGCCCGCCAGTCGTGGAGGTCCCGGTCCAGCCGGAGCACGTGCGAGCCGAACTTCCCCGCGTGGAGATCGTAGAGCGTCTCCCACGAGACCGACCAGTGCCGCGTCGGCGCGAAGTGGAGGCTCCCGCTGATGGTGCTCTGCGGGACGGGAAAGACCTGGGCCTGGTGGGTCCGGAGGGCGACCGCCGAGTCGATCGGGCGCTGCCGGGAGAGGTCGAAGGCGAGGGACGCGCTGAAGCCCGAGCTGCCGCCGCTGCGCGGGGCCAGCTGGTCGAGCGCGGTGGGCGTGTTGGACAGCGGGCCGCGCTGGTACGCGTCGTTGAACAGGTGCGGCATCGCCAGCGTGTCGGGGCCGGTCCGGGTGCTGTCCCGCCGCCCCCCCTGCGCGGCCGTGGCGGGCTGGCTCGACAGCCCCAGCAGCGCGCCGATCCAGCGCAGCAGGCTCGGCCCCAGCCCGAAGCGCGCCGAGACGCTGGTCAGGTAGGGATGGAAGCGCGAGGTGGAGGAACCCACGGGCCCGTCGAACAGCGAGTGCGCGGTCGAGAAGCTGAACCCGGGCAGCAGGTCGGTGGCGAAGGTGTTGGTCAGCCCGCCCGACACCCAGCCCGTGTGCCCGCCCTGCTTCGCCTGCTCGAGGTCCACGCCGATCCCGCTGGTCTGGATGGACAGCAGCTTGATCTTGCGCCCCTCGGGCGGGGGCGCCCCCGTCGTGTCGGCGCTGGCCGGCAGCGGTGGCGGCTTCAGCTTGGCCTCGAAGTTCTGCGACAGGCCGAAGGTGAGCGTCTGCGTGGCGAGGCTGCGCGTCGTGGTGACCGGGCCGCCCGCGGCGATCGCCCGTGCGTACGCGAGCGGGATGGTCGCCGCGGGCGCGTACGACCAGCTGATGCTCGGGGAGATCGAATGACGGATCCGGGCGATGGGGCCGAGGCCCGGGAACAGGCCGAAGAAGGTCGGCGACACCGACAGCGAGTAGCCGAGCCGCTTGCCCTGGGTCACGAACGCGCCGTTGGTGAACCGGTTGCGCACCATGAACGGGCCGCCGGTGGTGTTCACGATGTTGACGCTGGGCTGCAGGTTCCACGAGCCCTGCAGCAGCAGCGGCAGGCCGATCCCGGTGCTCCAGTCCAGGTCGGTCTGGAACGTCTGGTCGTAGGTCCGCACCAGGTGGCGGGACGTGTCGGTCGGATCCGGGATGGTGTCCACCACCCGCAGGTTGCTCCACTGGTCGTTCACCGTGACCGAGTTGCTCCAGTTCCAGCGCCCGATCCGGACCGGGGTGGAAATCGCCACCGAGGTCTGGCGGTTGTCGGTGTAACGGAGCGACGAGTCGGCCGGCGACGTGCCGTAGATGGTGCTGACGACCGGGTTCCCCGGCGCCCCGTGGCTCAGCAGCGCATTGGTCAGGCTGAACGACGGGCTCCAGGTCACGTTCTCGGAGATGGCGATCGGGTTGGGCGTGAACGACAGGGTCGGAAACGACGTGGTGACCTGGGAGGTGTTCAGCGACTGCGTCCGGCTGCCTCCCACGTTCAGGGAGCCCCACGCGAACCGCTGGGAGAAGTTGAGGCGGCTGTCGATGTTCGAGACGGCCAGGACCGGGTCCACCGCGTTGCGCGAGATCACACTCGAGCTGGTGGCGTAGTCCAGGCTGGCGGTGAGGTGGCTGTTGAGCGAGAAGTCCTGCATGTGGCTCCACGAGATCCGGTCGCTGGTGCTGCCGTTGAACTCGTGGATCTCGGAGAAGGCGATGCCCCCGGTCACGAACCGGTTCAGCCACCGGTACCGGATGCGGCCGTTGAACTGCAGGCTCTGCTGCGCGTACCAGTCCATGGTCAGCTGGGCGTCGGAGTAGTCGTTGATCGCCCAGTAGTAGCCCAGGTTGTTCACGTGGCGGTGGTAGGTCGGCGAGTTGCGGACGATGTCGCTCAGGCCGAACTGCGGGGGGATCAGGCCCGAGCGGCGGCCGCGCCGCATGTCCTGGAAGATGAAGGGCAGCCACATGATCGGCACGTCGGCGATGTACAGCACCGCGGGCCGCGCGACCATCAGCGTCTTCGACACCCACTTCACCTCGCGCGCGGCGAAGTGGTAGTGCGGATCGGGCAGCTCGCAGCTGGTGATGCTCGAGCCGGCGGCGTAGACGCGGTTCTCCTCGTTGTCCACCGCGAGGTTCCCGAGCAGGTACCAGGTCGCCGCCTCCTCCTTGAAGTCCGTCTTGGCCGTGCCGATGAGACCGGCGTGGTTGCAGGCGTCGTACAGCATCCCGTGGCCCACCATCACTCCGGTCTGATCGAACAGCTCGGGAGAGCCGGCGGCGTGCAGCGCGCAGTTGTGCTCGGCGTAGTTGATCGTGTCGGCCTGGAGCGTGGAGCCGTCCCGCGCCACCAGCGCCTGGCCGCTCATCCGGATCTCCTTCGCGGGCGGCAGGAACTGCACCGAGTCGGCGCTGTAGCGGGTCACCCGGAAGCCGCGCAGGTCGAGCAGGGCCTGCTCGACCGAGTCGGCCTCCTGGAAGGAGCGCGACGGGCCGGAGGGCAGGCCCGAGCCCCGACCCACCTTCGACGTGTCGGCGAGCGAATCGCGCGGCGACCGCTGGGCGCCTGGTGCCGCGCCCTGTGCCGCGCCCGGGACCGGCCGGGGCTTGCCGGGCAAGGGCACCTGCGCCGTCGCGGGGGCGGCCAGCACCGCCAGCGCGGCCACCACGAGCCAGCGCCGGGGCACCTAAGCCCCGCTGGTGGCGGCGACCGCCTCGGCGGCGGCCTCCGCCCGCGCCCGCCGGCGCTCCATCACCCTGGCGATGACGACCGTGATCTCGTACAGCAGCTGCACCGGCACCATCATCAGCGTCATCGAGATCAGGTCCGGCGGCGCCAGCAGCATCGACAGGAAGGCGTTGCCGGCGATCGCGAACCGGCGGTTCCGGCTCAGGAAGCCGGCCGTGATGACCCTCAGGTACACCAGCATCAGCAGCACCAGCGGCAGCTCGAAAATGGCGCCGAAGGCGATCACCACCTGCGCCGCGAAGCCGAAGTACTCCTTCGCGGTGACGATCGGCTGCAGGCTCTGCGACTGGAAGCCGAACAGCACCCGGATCGCGGTCGGCAGGATCAGGAAGTACGCCATGGCGACGCCCGCGAGGAACAGCGCGACGGCCGCCAGCGACACGGGGAGCACGACCCGGCGCTCCTTCTCGTACAGCGCCGGGGAGAGGAACCGCCACAGCTGCCAGATGATCACCGGCGAGGCGAGCACCAGGCCGACGAAGAACGCCAGCTTGAGGGTGATCATGAACGGCTCGATGGGGCTGGTGAAGTACAGCTTGCCGCCCGCGAGCCGCGGGGCGATGGGCCGCATCAGCAGGCCCATCACGTCGAGCTGGTCCACCAGCACGAAGCCCACCACGAACGCGATGGTCAGCGCCAGCAGGCTCCAGATCAGGCGCCAGCGCAGCTCCTCGAGATGATCGAGGAAGGGCATCTCGCCCCGCTCGTTGCGCTTGAACCTGGGCACGCGGGCCGCCGGTTACGGCTTGGGCCGGGGCGCGGCCGGAGGCGGGGCGCCGAGCGAGCGCAGCTGCTCGCGGGCCAGCGCGGCCTCCGCCGACGCCGGGAACGCGGCCACCAGGGAGCTGAACTGGGCGACCGCGTCGTCGCGGTGCCCGGCGGCGAGCGCGATCAGCCCCAGCTTGTACAGGGCCGCGGCCGTGTGCGTCGACGTGGGGTAGTGCTGCACCACCTGGCGGTACGCCGCTGCGGCCGAGTCACCGTGCTGCTCGGCCGACCAGGCCTCGCCAGTGAAGAAGTACGCGTCGCCGGCGCGCGCGTGGGTCGGGTAGAGCCTCAGGAACTCCGCGAAGGCGCCGCGCGCGGTGGCCGGGCTGCCGCGCCGCAGCTGCTGCAGTCCCAGCTCCATCAGCTGGTCCGGCCCGGGACCGGCCGGCGCGGCGGGCGGCGCCGCCGCCGCGGGGCTCCCCTGCCCCGGGGTCGGCGCGGCGGCGGGTGCGGCGGCTGCCGGCGGGGCCGCCAGCTGGCTGGAGCGCTCCTCGAGCTGGGCGCGCAGCTCGGTCAGACGCTGCTGGCTCTGCCCGGTCAGCTCCTGCACGGCCACGAGCTGCTGCTGGACGTTGTACAGATCCACGCGCAGGTCGCCGCGCATCCCGCCGATCACGGTCCCCTGCGCGGCCAACGTGTCGAGCACGCCCTGCACCAGCCGGGCGATGGCCGACAGGTCGGCGCGCAGGGCCGAGTCGGAGCGTGCCGCGGCCTGCTGCTGCGCGTCGAGCTGCAGGCGCAGCCTGGTCACGTCGCTCCGCATGGCACAGGCGCCGGAGAGCAGCGCCGCCGCCACGATGCCGAGCCGCCACGGCCGCACTAGCGGGCCCCTTTCGTCACCACGAAGTCGTCCCGCCGGTTCTTCGCCCACGCCCCCTCGCTGTGCCCGGGGTCGAGCGGGTGCTCCTTGCCGTAGGAGACGATCTCCACGCGCGTGGCGGCGACCCCGTGCGCGGCCAGGTACCGCTTGGCCGCGGCCGCCCGGCGCTCGCCCAGCGCCAGGTTGTACTCCGTGGAGCCGCGCTCGTCGCAGTTGCCCGCGATCCGGATCTCGAGCCGCGCGTGCGCGGCCAGCACCGCGACCTTGCGGTCCAGCTGCGCCTGGTCCGTGGCCCCGATGTCCGCCCGGTCGTAGTCGAAGTGGATCGGCTCGGCCAGCAGCGCCGAATCGGCCGCGGCGAGCCCCGCCGGGGCACCCTTGGGTGCCGTGTCGGCGCTCACCTGCTGGACGCTCATCCGCACCGAGTCGGCCCGCACGCGCTCGCGCTCGGCCCGGGCGAGCGAGTCGGCCCGCGCGGCCGCCGCCGCGGAGTCCCGCCGGGCCGCGGCGATCGAGTCGGCCGCGCGCGCGAGGTCGGGCGCCGCGGCCACCGGGGTCGTCGGCGCCGGCGCCGGGGGCTTGCTGCAGGCCACCGCCAGGAACACCACCGCCGGTCCCGCTCTCCAGAGCCTGGCCATCATCGCGCCTCCGTCAGGAATGTACGACGCGGCGACCACGCGGGGAGCCGCGCGCCGCCCGTGGCGGCGAGCGGGCGCATCCGCCCGGTCTCGAGATCCACGATCCACAGCTGCCGGACGCCGCCCCGCGTGGACGCGAACGCCAGGTGCCGCCCGTCCGGCGCCCAGGTCGGGTCCTCGTTCCGCCCCTCGCCCGTGATCTGGCGCACGGCCCGCGTCGCCAGGTCCAGGACGAACACCTGCGGCACGCCCCCCACCTCCCGGTGGAACGCGATCGCCTGGCCGTCGGGCGACCACTCCGGGCCGTTGGACTGGCCCGTGGCGCCGTAGTCGAACCGCGCCAGGGCCTCCTGGCCGCTCCCGTCCGCCGACATCACGTACAGCTGCGGCGAGCCGGGGCGCGAGGAGACGAACGCCAGCCGCTGGCCGTCGGGGCTCCAGGTGGGCGAGAGGTTGTCGTAGTAGCGCCCCACCGTCAGCCGCGTCACGCAGCAGTGCCGCGCGACGTCGTACAGGTAGACGTCGGTGCCGTTCTCGTCGCCGTGCGCGTACGCGAGCCGCCGGCCGTCGGGGGAGAACTCGGGCGTGATGTTGACGCCGTACTCCGTGCCGGGCACGACCTCGCGGCTGCCCGACGCCAGGTCCTGGAGCACCAGCGGCCGGCCGCCGGGAACGAACGCGGTGTACGCCACGGTGCGACCGTCGGGCGACCATGCCGGCGAGAGCGTCGGCCGACCGGCCGCGGGCACGTTCGCCAGCCCCGCGCCGTCCGGGTCCACGCGCCACAGCCTGCCGTCCGACACGAACAGGATGGCCGTCGCGGCGACGCCCGGCGTGCCGGTGGCCCATCGCACGACTTCGTCGGCGACCCGGTGCACGGCGGCGCGCAGCGCCTCGCCGCCGGCCGGAAGCTGGAGCGACAGGTGGTTCCTCACGCTGCCCGCGCGCACGTCGTGCAGCTGCACGTCCACGTCGCCGCCCGGCCCGCCCGCCCCGACGACCGCCACCGCCAGGTCGGTGCCCAACGCCGTCAGCCCCGGGTAGTTCGGGGCGCCGCCCTGCATCGCGACCGTCGGGGGCGGCAGCAGCACCTCGAAGCGGTCGGAGTAGTCGAGGTCGCGCAGCAGGATCGCCCGCACGCTGTCCAGGGAAGCCGTGGCCACCGGCAGCACCGCGACGCTCGGCCGCGTGCCCGGCGTGTAGGTGATGCCGACCCGCACTCCGACGGGCGCGGGGCGGGTGCTGTCCTGCGAGCGAAGCGCGGCGGGCGCGAGCATCGCCACCGCCACCAGCCACCCGCGTCTCACCGCGCACTCCCGGGATTGAAGTAAAAGGAGACCGGCAGCACGTCCGGGCCGTAACCCGCCGGCAGCGCGCCGAACGCGCCGGCCCGGGCCGCGGCCTCGAGGGCCCCCTGCGCTTCGAGGTCGAAGGCGAACGAGCCCGAGCGCCGGATGAACAGCAGGCCGGTCACCGCGCCGTCCCGGTGCACCAGGAAGAAGATCTCAGCCTCCAGCCGGGCGTTGGACGGCGGCGGGCTCCACCGCCGGTACACCTGCGAGACCAGGTTGTGTAGATACCCCGGGAACGGGAATTCGACCCCCTCCGTCTTGATGGTCGTGACGTCCGAACCACCGGGGGATCCGCTCGGCATTCCGGGCGCTCCGCCGGATGCCGCGGCGCTCGCGGCCGGCGCCGGCGCTCGCGCGGGGGCGGCCGGAGGGCTGGTCGGCGCCGCGGGCTTGGGGGTCGCGGCCGGCGAGCGCGCGGGCGGCCTCACGGGCGCGGCCGGCGTCCGCCCGCGGGGCGCGGCTCGCACGGCAGGCTTCGGCGCCCGGCTCGCGGGCGCGGGCGTCACGGGCCGCGCGGTGCCCGCCGCGCCGGCGGGCGCCGCCGCCGGCGCGGTGCCGAGGGGGGCCACCAGCGTCACGCGGTACACGGGGGGCTGACGCGGGCGCGCCTTGAGGCCGCCCGCGGTCAGGAAGGTGAGCACCGCGAGCGCGTGCAACGCCGCCGAGCCCGCCACGCCGGGCAGGCCCAGGCGCTCCGACGCGGATCGGTGCCGCAGCCCCCTCACGGCCGGCCGGTCTCCTCCTCGGCCACCAGGCCGACGTCCCGGATGCCCGAGGCGCGGATCACGGCCAGCACCCGCACCACGTCGCCGTAGGAGGCCCCCTGGTCCGCGCGCAGGTACACGGCCGACGGCTTGCGGCGCGCCACCAGCGCGTTGAACGTCGCGCGGAAGTCTTCGTAGCTGAAGGCGGATTGATCCACGTACACCCGGCCGCGCCGGTCCACCGACACGACCACGCCCTGCTCCGGCTGGAGGGGTCGGGTCTCGACCCGCGGGAGCTGGACCTGCACGCCGCCCTGCATCATCGGCGCCGTGATCATGAAGATGATCAGCAGCACGAAGGCGACGTCCACCAGCGACGTGACGTTGATGTCCGCGTTGTACCCGGAGCGTGCACGGCGCCGGGCGGCCACCTACAACCTCCCCTCCCGGGCGAGCGTCACGATCAGCTCGCGGGCGAACCCCTCGAGCTCGGCCGCGACGAAGTTCTGCCGGGCCGTGAAGATGTTGTAGGCGATCACGGACGGAATCGCGACCGCCAGTCCGGCCACCGTCGCGACCAGCGCCTCGGCCACGCCGGGCGCGACCGCCGAGATGTTGCCGGACCCGCGCACCGAGATCCCGATGAAGGCGTCCATCACGCCGAGCACGGTGCCGAGCAGGCCGATGAGCGGGCTCACCGAGCCGAAGGTGGCGAGCCAGGGGATGTAGCGCCCGAGCTGGTCGTGCTCGGCGTCCACCTGGGTCTCGAGCACCATGCGCAGCGCCTCGAGCTGCGTGGGCGTGAGCACGCCGCCCGGCCCCGGCGCCTTGGCGAGCGCCCCGGGGCGCACGTCAGCGAAGAAGTTGAGCCCCTCGGTGAA
The DNA here is from genome assembly GCA_035502185.1 of Gemmatimonadales bacterium. Lineage (NCBI taxonomy): Bacteria > Pseudomonadati > Gemmatimonadota > Gemmatimonadia > Gemmatimonadales > Gemmatimonadales bacterium. Next base: position 32,733 of record DATJUT010000059.1, on the reverse strand, counting down.
CAGGCGCGTGAACGGAGAGGGGGCGAGCCGGTCCACCGCCGCCCGCCCCTCCTCGAGCCGCGTGGCGTGCTCGGTGGCGTCGAAGAAGGCGTCCCCGGCGCGCCGGATGCGCCGGAACTGCCACAGCTTGGCGAAGATCAGGAACCACGAGACGGCGGAAAACACCGCCAGCACGCCGAGCACGATCTTGGTCGCGAAGCTCGAGACGGCGATCAGCTCCAGCTCGGTGGTGGGCACGGCGCCGCCGACCTGCAGCAGCATCACGAGGCGTCCCCGCGGATCCAGTCGTAGGTGCGCCGCAGCCCCTCGGTGAGCGGGACCTGCGGCCGCCAGCCCAGCAGCCGCTCCGCCTTGGCCGCCACCAGGGCGCTGGCCTGCAGCTCGCCCGCGCGCGCCGCCGCGCGCTCCACCTTCACGTCCACCGCGGCGACCGCCACCATCGCGTCGGCCAGCGCCGTGACGGAGGTCTCCACCCCGGTGCCCACGTTGAAGGCCCGCGCGTCCACCGTCCCGTCGAGCGGCGGCAGCGCCGCCTCGGCGGCCAGCACGTTGGCGCGCGCCACGTCGCCGACGTACACGTAGTCGCGCGTCTGGCTGCCGTCCCCGTACACCGTGAGCGGTTTCCGCGCGCGCAGGCGGTTGCCGAAGATCGCCACCACGCCCGCCTCGCCGTGCGGATCCTGGCGCGGCCCGTACACGTTCGCGTACCGCAGCGACACCGCCTCCAGTCCGAACAGCTGCGCGTAGCACGCGAGGTAGTACTCCGCCGCCAGCTTGCTCACGCCGTACGGCGAGACCGGCAGCTTGGGCGTGGTCTCCACGTGCGGCGGCTTGCGCTCGCCGTAGACCACGCCGCCCGAGGACGAGAACACCACGCGACGCGTGCCGCCCGCGCGGGCGCCCTCGAGCAGGTTGAGGAGTGCCAGCAGGTTCTCCCGCGCGTCGAGCATCGGATCGGACACCGAGACCCGCACGTCCACCTGCGCCGCGAGGTGCGCGATCACCTCGAATCCGCCGCCCGCAACCAGCGCGCGGGCCTCGGGCGACCCGAGGTCCAGCTGCCGGAAATCCGCCCCCTTCGGCACGTTCGGCGCCCGGCCCCGCGACAGGTTGTCGATGACGGTGACGTCGCACCCGGATGCCAGGAACGCGTCGGCCACGTGGGATCCGATGAACCCCGCACCCCCGGTGACGAGCACACGGCGTTTCATGCCCCGCAGGACCTCATGGATGGGCTTGGGCCGGCCGAGACCGGCGAGGAGACGGACCCGCCCGAGCGGGCGGGTCCGAGCGTCACGAAGGCATCCGGCGAATCTGGAGCACGGTGGACCCCGGGCGAATGTCGCCCCGGTCGACCTGGATGAGGACGCCGGAGGCCGTGTGCGGCCGCACGTACACGATCAGCACCTTGCCCTGGTTCTGCGTGATCGCGCCGATCCCCGCCGCCGGCGGACTGACGCGGCTGACCTGGAAGATGTCGCCGAGATGCACGCCGTCGCCCGACCCCTTGTTGATGAACAGCACGTCCTGCTGGTTCACCACCTCGCGCGGCGAGCGCAGGTCGAGCACCTCGCCGGAGACCGCGCTGTCGGGCGACACCGGGCGCGGCCAGATGCCGCGCTTGGACTCGAACGGCACGGCCCTGACCACGTGCTGCCCGCCGTCCACGCTCTGGTACAGCGCCACCACCTGGGTGATGGCCGTATCGCGTCCGGCGGTGACGACCTTGAGCAGGCCCGTGGGGCGGACGATCGAGCCGTAGCCCTGGATGATCCGGGGCGTGTCGTACGCCATCAGCAGATCGCCCGGCTTCAGGGTGTCACCCGGCGGCGGCGTGATGGCCACGGTGCCGTAGAGCATCGCGCTGTTCGTGGTCGTGAGCCGGCTGATCGACGAGGTCGACGTGTTGCCGACCAGCGCGCCGGAGTTCAGCTGCTCCCCCGCGTCGAGCACGTAGCCGGAGGAGTAGTACTCGCCCTCGCGCACCGCCCGGTACTCGCGCTGCTCGCCGAGCCGCAACGATCCGGCCGCGACGCTGGTGCGGCCCTGGGTCGCGAAGATCGTGGGCCCCATGGCGGGATTGGAAATGCTCGTCTGCGTCACGGCCGCCGTGGTCTCGCCGGCCGCCGGCGCGACCGCGATGTCGCCCTGCGGCGCGGCTTCCGCCGTCGGCGTCACGGGCGCCGCGGCCGCCGCGGGCGCGGCCGGTGCCTCCGGCGCGGCGGGCGCCGCCGCCACGGGCTCGGACGCCGGCCCCAGGTGCAGCTCCTCGCCCGGGAAAATCCAGTGGGGATCCTCGATGACGGCGGTGTTGAGCCGGTAGATCTCCGGCCACAGCAGCGGGTCACCCAGGAACTGCTGCGCCAGCCCCCACAACGTCTCCCCCTGCTGCACCACGTGCGTGGCGGGCAGCGGTGCGCGCGCCGCGGCCGGCTGCTGCGCCGCGAGCGGCGCCGTGCCGGCCAGCGTCACCGCCACGCCGACGAGCGCCACGCCCACCATCACTCGGTGCTGCGCGAGCCTAGAAAGGAAGATCGTCGTCCTCTTCATCGAGTGCCTCCGGGAAGTCCTCGAACGAATCCTCCTTGCCCTGCGCCCCCGCCCCCGCCCCTCCCGCGCCCTGCGCCGAATCTCCGGCCGGCGCCGCGCCCTTCGCCGCCGCGGCCGAGCCCCGCCGGCCCTCGCCGCCGCCGCCGTCGCCGCGACCGGACAGCATCACCATGTCGCGCACGTTGATCTCGGTCGTGTACCGCGTCTGGCCCTCTTTGTCCTTCCAATTCCGGTACTCGATCCGGCCCTCTACATAGACCCGGTCACCCTTCTTGAGGTATTTCTCGACCACGTCGGCCAGGCCGCTGCCGCCCTGGTTCCACACCACGCAGCGGTGCCACTCCGTCTTCTCCTGCTTCTCGCCGGCCTTGGTGGTCCACTGGCGGCTGGTGGCGAGCGACAGCGTCGCCACCCGGGACCCGTTGCTGGTGCTCCGAACCTCCGGGTCGGCCCCGAGGTTCCCGATCAGCATGATTTTGTTGAGACTGCGACTCACCTGGCGACCCTCCTTGCGGCAGGATCGGGGACCACGGACAGGGCGGAAGTATAGGCGCCACAACGGGTTTTGTCAACCGAAAGCACGTGTTACCTCATCCTTTCTCGGCGACTTCAGGCGCCAACGCCAGCGCCATGGTGACGGCGTTTTCCGTCGGGTTCCGGTAGTAGCCGCGCCGCGTCGAGACCGGACGGAAGCCGGCGCGCTCGTACAGGCGCATCGCCGCGGCGTTCGACTCCCTGACCTCGAGGTGCACGATGCCGACGCCTTCACGGCGGAGCATCGCGAGCAGCGCGTACAGGAGATCCTGGCCCAGGCCGCGGCGCCGCACGCCCGGCTCGACGGCGAGGTTGAGGATCTCGCCCTCGTCCGCCGCGACCGAGGCGAACGCGTAGCCGGCGAGCGGGCCGTCGGGGCCGTCCACCGCGAACGCACGCACGTGCGACTGACCCAGCAGCTCGACGAAGGCCGAGCGCGGCCAGGGATCCGTGAACGCGGCGCGCTCGATCGCCATGACGCGATCGAGGTCGCGCGAGCCGAGCGGCCTAGCCGTGGCGGGCACGGTAGCGCGCCTCCGCCTCGGCGAGCCGGCCGTACGCCGGCTCCCAGGCGTCGGGGGCTGCGATCCCGGCGAGCCCACCGGCCACCGCCCCGAGGCGGATCAGGCACGCGGCCGACGCGTGCGCGGCGCCGGCCCGGACGAGGTCCGGCAGCGACGGCGGCGGCGCGTCGCCCGGCACGAGGGTCGGGGCGGCCAGCACCTCCACCCGCGCGGAGCCCGTCACGCCGCGCCGGTCCGGCGGAGCGTCCGCGAAGCGGTACACGGCGCGGTAGCGGTCGCCGCGCTGCGCGTCGTATTCGACCAGCACGGTGCCCCGACCGCCCGAGGCCGCGAGCGCCGCGCCGAGCAGCGAGGGCGCGCTCGCCAGCGCGAGGCCGGCGGCCCGGCACAGCCCCTTGGCGAAGGCGATGCCGATCCTGAGGCCCGTGAAGGAGCCCGGACCGTCCGCCACGATGACGCCCGCGAGATCCCGGACTCGGGCGCCGCGCCGGGCCAGCAGCTCCGCCGCCACGCGCTCGACGTCGCGCGACAGGTCGCGACGGGAGGCGATCCGCAGGTCCTCGCCGGGGGCGTCGGGCGAGCCCAGGGCGAGTGTGGGGACGTCGGTCGCGGTATCGAGGGCGAGATAGCGTTCCCGGGAGCTCACGCGACGCCCAGCTCCCGCATGAGCGGATCGTCGGTGTAGGCGAGGGTGATCCGGTGGTCCACCGGAGGCAGCGCCTCGCCGAGCCGCTCCGGCCACTCGATCAGCACCACGCTGGGCTCGGCGAGCATGTCGTCGAGGCCGAGGTCCGCGGCGTCCGCCGCGCGGCGGAGCCGGTACGCGTCGACGTGGTAGATCGCGGCGGTGGCGCCGGCGTAGCGGTGGACGAGCGCGAAGGTGGGGCTGGTGACGGGCTCCGTGACGCCGAGGGCGCGGGCGACGGCGCGGACCAGGGTCGTCTTGCCGGCGCCCAGCTCGCCGGCGACGGTCACGACGACGGCCGGCGGCGGACGGAGCCGGCGCGCGAAGGCCTCGCCGAACCGCGCCAGCGCCGCCTCATCGACGCGCCGGACGTCCACGCCCCCGCCGCCTGCCGCCGCTCGCGCCCGCCCCGCCGCCGCCCGCCGATTCGCCTTCCCTTCCGCCTTGCCGTCCTGCCGTCTGGGAACTGGACTTCAGATCGAGGATCTGGTCGCGGATCTGCGCGGCCAGCTCGAAGTCCAGGTCGTCCGCGGCGCGGCGCATCTCGTCCTCGAGCCGCTTCAGCAGCTCCCCGCGCTGCGCGGCGTCGAGCGCGGTCCAGTCGGCGGCGGCCTTGCCCGCCAGCGACAGGGCTTCCGTCCGCGGCAGCGGGTCCTCGCGCGCGTCGGCCACCCGCGTGGTGAAGCGGATCTCGTCGACCGACTTCACGATGGAGCGCGGAGTGATGCCGTGCTCCCGGTTGTAGCGCTCCTGGACGGTGCGGCGGCGCTGCATCTCCTCGAGCGCCTCCCGCATCGAGTCGGTCGTCCGGTCGGCGTACATGATGGCGCGGCCGGCCAGGTGGCGCGCGGCCCGCCCGACCGTCTGGATCAGCGAGGTGCGCGAGCGCAGGAAGCCCTCCTGGTCGGCGTCGAGGATCGCCACCAGCGAGACCTCCGGCAGGTCGAGCCCCTCGCGCAGCAGGTTGATGCCCACCAGCACGTCGAACTCGCCGAGCCGGAGCCCGCGCACGATGTCCATCCGCTCGATGGCGTCGATGTCGGAGTGCATGTAGCGCACCCGGACGCCGACCTGCGCGAGGTAGTCGGTGAGGTCCTCGGCCATGCGCTTGGTGAGCGTGGTGACCAGCACCCGCTCGCCGCGCCGCTCCCGGAGCCGGATCTCCTTGAGCAGGTCGTCCACCTGCCCCGCCACCTTGCGGATCTCGACCTCCGGGTCGATCAGGCCGGTGGGCCGCACCAGCTGCTCGACCACCGCGCCGCCGCTGAGCCGCAGCTCCTCCGGCCCCGGGGTGGCCGACAGGAACAGCACGCGCGGCGCGAGGGCGAGGAACTCGTCGTAGCGGAGCGGCCGGTTGTCGAGTGCGCTCGGCAGGCGGAAGCCGTACTCGACCAGGGTCTCCTTGCGCGAGCGGTCGCCCGCGTACATCGCGCCGACCTGCGGGACGGTGACGTGCGATTCGTCCACGATGACCAGGAAGTCCTTCGGGAAGAAATCCATCAGGCACGCGGGCCGCTCCCCGGCCGCGCGCCCCGAGATGTGGCGGCTGTAGTTCTCGATGCCGTGGCAGGTGCCCACCTCGAGCATCATCTCGACGTCGAACCGGGTGCGCGACTCCAGCCGCTGCGCCTCGAGCAGCTTGCCGGCCGACTTGAGCACGTCCAGCCGCTCGGCGAGCTCCTCGCGGATCAGGCCCACCGCCCGCTCGAGGTTCCGGCGGTCGGTCACGAAGTGCGTCGCCGGGTAGATCGCGCAGCGCGCCAGCTCCGCCACGGTCTTGCCGGTGAGGGGGTTCACCTTGACGATGCGCTCGATCAGGTCGCCGGCCAGCTCGACCCGGACCGCCTGCTCCTCGTAGGCGGGAAAGATCTCGATCACGTCGCCGCGCACCCGGAAGTTGCCGGGCTCGAAGGCGACGTCGTTGCGCTGGTACTGGATCGCGACCAGCCGCTCGAGGATGGCGCGCCGGCCCACCAGGTCGCCGCGCGCCAGGCGCAGCATCTGCTCCTTGTACTCGACCGGATCGCCCAGGCCGTAGATGGCGGACACGGTGGCCACCGCCACCACGTCGTCGCGCTCCACCAGGCTCGAGGTGGCCCGCAGGCGCAGCCGCTCGATGTCCTGGTTGATGGAGGCGTCCTTCTCGATGTACGTGTCGGTCTGCGGCACGTACGCCTCGGGCTGGTAGTAGTCGTAGTACGAGATGAAGTACTCGACCGCGTCGGAGGGGAAGAAGGACTTCAGCTCGCCGTAGAGCTGCGCCCCGAGCGTCTTGTTGTGCGACAGCACCAGCGCCGGCACGCCGAGCCGCTGGACGACGTTCGCCATCGTCATCGTCTTGCCGGAGCCGGTGACGCCGAGCAGCACCTGGTAGCGCTCGCCCGAGGTGAAGGCCCGCACCAGGGCCTCGATGGCCTGGGGCTGGTCGCCCGCGGGCTGGAACGGCGCCTCGAGGGTGAACGCGGTGGTACTCGTACCAGGGCCGGATCGTGCGGGCGGCGCCTCGGAGGAGTCCTGCGCGCGTCGTCCCCCGTCCGGCGCCGTCACGCGATCAGGCGCTCGCGGCGCCTGACGTCGCTCACGCCTTTCACCTTCCGGACGGCCTTGATGACCTTGTTGAGGTGGGAGAGGTTCTCGACTTCCACGATCACCTGGCCGGTCATGCCGAGCTCGCCGCTCACCAGCTCGCAGCTGCGGATGTTGGTCGCGGCCTGCGCGATCGCGGTGCAGATGTCGCCGTACAGCCCGCGGCGGTCCTCGCCCACGAGGTCGAGGCGGACCGCGAACACCTCGCCCTCGACCTCGCGCCAGTCCAGGTCCATCCGCCGCTCCGGCTCGTTGTCCAGCGCGAGCAGGTTGGGGCAGTCCACGCGGTGGATCGAGATCCCGCGGCCGCGGGTGACGTAGCCCGTGACCGGGTCCCCGGGCACCGGCTGGCAGCACTGGGAGTAGCGCACCATCAGGCCGTCCACCCCCTGGATGCGGACCCCCTTGCCCACCCGGATGCGCTGCACCAGGCGGCCCAGGGTGCCGGGCTTGGGGGGCGGCGCCTCCTCTTCGGCCAGCTCGGGATGGAGCGCCCGCAGCAGCTGCACCACCGAGCAGTCGCCCCGGCCCAGGGCTTCCTTGAGATGCGCCTCGTCGGGGAGCGACAGCGCCTCCGCCGCCCGCTGGAGCGCGTCGGCGTCGGGCCGCGGGAGGTGGCGGCGCTTGAGCTCGCGGTCCAGCATCTCCTCGCCCAGGGCGAGCGAGCTGTCCTGCTCCTCCTGCTTGACCCACTGGCGCAGCTTGGTCCGCGCGCGCCCGGTGTGCACGTGCGCCATCCAGTCGCGGGAGGGGCGCGCCGACGCGGACGTCAGGATCTCGATCGTGTCGCCGTTCTTGAGGGCGCGGTGGAGCGGCGCAATGCGGCCGTTGATCTTGGCGCCCTGGCAGTGGTACCCCACCTCGGTGTGGACCGCGAAGGCGAAGTCGATGGGCGTGGCGCCCTTGGGCAGCTGCTTGACGTCGCCCTGCGGCGTGAAGACGAAGATCTCGTCCGCGTACAGGTCGATGCGCAGGAACTCGATGAACTCGTCCGCCGTCAGCGCCTCCTGCTGGTGGTCCAGCAGCTGGCGGAACCAGGTGAGGTGGCGGTCGAGGTCGTCCGGCGAGCGCCCTTCCTTGTAGAGCCAGTGCGCCGCGATGCCGTACTCGGCGGTGTGGTGCATCTCGCGGGTGCGGATCTGGACCTCGTACAGCTGGCCGCTCGGTCCGAACACGGTGGTGTGGAGCGACTGGTAGCCGTTCGACTTCGGCTGGGCGATGTAGTCCTTGATCCGCTCCTGCAGCGGCGTCCAGCGCGAGTGGATCACCCCCAGGGCGTGGTAGCAGTCGGGCACCGTGTTGACCAGCACCCGGATCGCCATCAGGTCGTAGATCTCCTCGTAGGGCAGGTCGCGGCGCAGGATCTTGCGGTAGATCGACCAGAGGTTCTTGGGCCGCCCCGTCACCTCGACGCCCGTGATGCCGGTCCGCTCCAGCTCGCGGCGGAGCGGCTCCCGCATCCGCTCGATCAGGTCCTCGCGCTCGGCCTGCTGCGCGGCGACCTTGCGGCCCAGCGCGTCGTACTCCTGCGGCTCGAGGAACCGGAACGCCAGGTCCTCCAGCTCCGCCTTGATGCCCGCCATTCCGAAGCGGTGCGCCAGGGGGGCGTAGATTTCGCGCGTCTCCTGGGCGATGCGCCGCTGCTTCTCCTCGGGCAGGTGCTCCAGCGTGCGCATGTTGTGCAGCCGGTCGGCCAGCTTCACGATCACGACCCGCGCGTCCCGGGCCACCGAGAGCAGCAGCTTGCGGTAGTTCTCCGCCTGCTCCTCGGCCGTGGACCGGAAGGTGAGGCTGGAGATCTTGGTCAGCCCGTCGACGATGGCGGCGACCTCGGCACCGAACTCCCGCTCGAGGTCGGGGACCGTGACCTCGCTGTCCTCGATGACGTCGTGCAGCAGCCCGCACGCCGCCGACGTCGAGTCCATGTGCGCCTCGATGAGGATGCGCGCGACCGCGATGCCGTGCGTGACCGCGTCCTCGCCCGACCAGCGCTTCTGCCCGCGGTGCGCGGAGGCGCTGAACCGGTAGGCCCGATCCAGCAGGTCCAGGTCGAGCCGGTCGGCGTACGCCTCGAGCGCGTCGGTGAGGCCCGGGATGGCCGGGACCGGCAGGACGGTCACAGCAGCCCCGCCTCGGCGAAGCTCACGTAGCGGTTGGCGCCCACGACGACGTGGTCGTACACCGGCAGGTCGAGCACCCGGCCGGCCTCGACCAGCTGCCGCGTCACGGCGCGGTCGTCGGCCGACGGGGTCGGGTCGCCCGAGGGGTGGTTGTGGACCACGATGATCCCCGCCGCGGCTTCGGCGATGGCGCCGCGAAACACCTCACGCGGGTGCACGAGCGACGAGTTCAAGATCCCCCTGGTGACGAGCAGGTCGCGCAGCACGCCGCTCTGGCTGTCGAGTGCGAGCACGTGGAACTCCTCCGCCGCCAGATCGGCGAGGCGCGGCGCGAACCAGCGGTACACGTCGGCCGGAGAGCGGATCCGGGGCCGGTCGGGGCGCCCGTCCTCGAGCAGCCGCCGGCCCAGCTCGAGCGCGGCCACGACGCGCGCCGCCTTGGCGGCGCCGATCCCGGCGACCGACGCCAGCTCGGCCGCCGTGCGGCGTGCCAGGCGCGGCAGGTCCGGTCCGCCCTGCGCCAGCAGGGCCGCGGCGACCTGCGGCGCCGAGGCGCCACTCCGGCCTGTACCGATGAGAATCGCCAGGAGTTCCGCCGTCGTCAACGCGGCCGCGCCCAGCCGGAGCAGCCGCTCCCGCGGACGGTCCTGCACCCGAGTCTCGGAAATCCGAACCGGCACGGCCCCAACCTACTGATCCGGACCCGTGTTTGTGGGCGGATTCGCAACGGCGCGGCGCGATTCGACGCAGGATGGCAGTGATCAGATCAGTTGCGAGACGCCAAGTTGCGGGTGGTTACGAGGGAAGAGTGTCCAGCAAGAGGAACGGGCCCCGCCGCAGCCATTCGCTGCCCGACGCCCGTGCTCGCTCTCATGGCTGGCAACTCACAACCACTCGCAACTGGGCGTCTCGCAACTGCCCTGCCCACCGAATGCCTGATCCCCGCACCCTACAATGCCGCCCCGTGGCACTTCTTGAACTTCCTGCCCGAGCCGCACGGGCACGGGTCGTTGCGGCCGGTCTTCTCCCAGCCGACGGGCAGCCCCGCCGGGGAGGGCCCGCCGAAGCGGTTGCCGCCCACCAGGACGTTGCCCGCGCGGGCGGCGGCCGGCTCGGGCGCCGCCAGGGCGTCCTCCTCGACCAGGTCGGCGCCGACGCTCCTCGGCCGGCCGGTGGGCTCGCCGGGACCGCGCAGCGCGGGTCCGGTGAAGGTGCGCGGCGGGGGCGGGGGCGGAGCCGCCGGCGGTCCGGCCGTGACCTGGACCTTGAAGAACTGCTCGCTGAACGTGGCCCGCAGGTCCGCCATCAGGTCCACGAACATGCCGAAGGCTTCCTGCTTGTACTCGATCAGCGGGTCCTTCTGTCCCCAGGCGCGATAGGTGATCGCGTTGCGGAGCTGGTCCAGGTCGTAGAGGTGGTCCTTCCACTTCTCGTCGATGCTGCGGAGCATCACCTGGCTGAGGACCTGCTCGGCCAGCTTGGGCACCCCGTACTGCCCGCCGTAGGTGTCGAGCGCCTTCACCTTGCGGTCGAACGCCTCGCGGGCGTTCCGCTTCACCAGCTCGAACAGCTCGGCGCGGCTGGCGACGCCCCGTTTCGACAGCTCCGGCGCCGTCAGGAGGAACCGCATCTGCAGCGCCTCCTGCAGGGTGGCCAGGTCCCACAGCTCGGGGTGCTTGCCGCCGCCGATGGCCTCGTCGATGGGGCGCTCGAGCGCGCCGTCCACCATGCGGATGGCCTCGGCCTTGGCCTCTTCGCCGCCCTCGAGCGCGAACAGCCGCAGCGAGTAGATCACCTCGCGCTGCTGGTTCATCACGTCGTCGTACTCGAGCAGGCGCTTGCGGGCCTGGAAGTTCTGCAGCTCGATCCGCTTCTGGGCGCCCTCGATGGACCGGGTCACCAGCGGGTGGGTGATCACCTCGCCCTCTTCGGCGCCCATCCGGTCCATGAGCGAGCCGATGCGGTCCGACCCGAACAGCCGCATCAGGTCGTCCTCGAGCGAGAGGAAGAAGCTCGAGCCGCCCGGGTCGCCCTGGCGGCCCGACCGGCCCCGCAGCTGGCGGTCGATGCGGCGGGACTCGTGGCGCTCGGTGCCGATGATCTGGAGGCCGCACGGCGGGTCGGTCATGCAGCCGAGCTTCTGGATCTCCTCCCACGCGAGGTCGGGCTGGTCGATGGCCTGGCCGAACGGCGCCTGGCGGGCCTTGATCCCGCACACTTTGCACTTGGTGACGCCCGGGCCGAGCTTGATGTCGGTGCCGCGGCCGGCCATGTTGGTCGCGATCGTGATCGCGCCCGGCTGACCGGCCTGCGCCACGATCTCCGCCTCGCGCTGGTGGTACTTGGCGTTCAGCACCTCGTGCTTCAGGCCGCGGCGCTTCAGCATCCGCGACAGCGTCTCCGACACCTCGACGCTCACGGTGCCGACCAGCACCGGCAGGCCGCGCCCGTGCTGGCGCTGCACCTCGTCGCTGATCGCGTTGTACTTCTCGCGCCGGGTGCGGTAGATCCGGTCGTGGTTGTCGATGCGGCGCACCGGCCGGTTGGTGGGGATGACCATCACCTCCAGGCCGTAGATCTTGAAGAACTCCTCTTCCTCGGTCTCCGCCGTGCCGGTCATCCCGGCCAGCTTGGCGTACATCCGGAAGTAGTTCTGGATGGTGATGGTGGCGAGCGTCTGGGTCTCGCCCTTGACCTGCACGCCTTCCTTCGCCTCCACCGCCTGGTGCAGCCCGTCGGACCAGCGGCGGCCGGGCAGGATGCGGCCGGTGAACTCGTCCACGATGAAGATCTGGCCGTCCTGCACCACGTACTCGACGTCCTTCTCGTACAGCGCGTGCGCCCGGAGCAGCTGGTGGATGATGTTCAGCTTCTCGCTCTTGGCGGCGTAGTCGGACTCGAGCTGCGCCCGCCGCTCCAGCTTCTCGTGGGCGGAGAGCTGCTCGTCGCGGTCGATCTTCAGCACCTCCTCCGACAGGTCCGGCACGATGAACAGTGCCGGGTCCCGGGGCGAGAGCAGCTCGACGCCCTGGTCGGTGAGGTGGACCGAGTGCCCCTTCTCGTCGAGGACGAAGTACAGCTCCTCCTCGAGGTCGCGGAGCTTCTGCTGCTTGGCGGGCAGCTTGCGGTCGGCGATGTAGTCGAGCTCGACCTTCTGCACCAGCTTCTTGGCGCCCTGCTCCTGCAGGTACTTGAGCAGCCGCTTGTGCTTGGGCATCCCGAGCTGGACCTGGTAGGCCTTCACCGCACTGGCGTACTCGTCGGTGGGCCACAGCTTCTCGGCGTCCGCGATGAGGTTGTTGGCGACCTCGCTCTGGCGGCGCACCAGGCCGACCACCGCCTGGTTGTGGTCGGCGTACTTGGTGTCGGTCTCGTTGCCGACCGGCCCCGAGATGATCAGCGGGGTGCGCGCCTCGTCGATGAGGATCGAGTCCACCTCGTCGATGATCGCGTAGGTGTGGGCCCGCTGGACGCGCTGCTCCAGCGAGAACACCATGTTGTCGCGCAGGTAGTCGAAGCCGAACTCGTTGTTGGTGCCGTAGGTGATGTCGCACCCGTACGCCGCGCGCCGCTCGGGCGAGCCGGGCTCGGTGTCGTCGATGCAGCCCACGGTGAGGCCGAGCCAGGTGTAGACGTGCCCCATCCACTGGGAGTCGCGCCGGGCCAGGTAGTTGTTCACCGTCACCAGGTGCGATCCGTTGCCCGGGAGCGCGTTCAGGTAGAGCGCGAGCACCGCCACCAGCGTCTTGCCCTCGCCGGTCGCCATCTCCGCGATCTTGCCCCGGTGCAGGCAGATGCCCCCGATGAGCTGCACGTCGTAGGGCACCATGTCCCAGATCAGCTCGCGCCCGGTGACCATCACCTTGGTGCCCAGCAGCCGCCGGCACGCCTCGCGGACCGTCGCGAACGCCTCGGGGAGCAGCTCGTCGAGCACGTCGGCCGTGGCGTCGGCCAGCTCCCGCTCGTGCTCCAGCAGCCGCCGGTCGATCCGGTCCCGCTCGTCCGGATCCGCGCACCCGTGCTTCTCCTGCTTCAGCCGCTCCACCTCGTCCTTGAGCGTCCCGGTCCGTTCGGCGATGCGCGCGCGGAACCGGGCCGTCTGGCCGCGCAGCTCGGCCTCGGACATTCCCCGCAGCGTCTCCTCGTGCTGGTGGACGGCGTCCACCAGCGGCCGGATGTGCTTCAGCTCGCGCGTGAAGCGCGTGCCCAGGATCTTCGTGACGACGGTCGGCAGCGGCATCACGTCACCAGTTGCCCGTCGTGCAGACGGCAAGTTGCGCAGTGGTTACCAGAAGCGAGTGTCATCGGTACAGGTGTTCCTTCGCGATGTAGTCGGCCACGGCATCCGGAACCAGGTAGCGGATGCTCTTCCCCGCGAGGCAGCGGGCCCGGATGTCGCGCGCCGAGATCTCGATCGCCGGCGTCGCCACCACGTGCCGCACCAGGCCGCTCGCCGCCTCCGGCGCGCCGGGGCGCGTCAGGGCGGCCACCTCCGCGAGCCGGGCCACCTCCTCGACGGCCCGCCACCGCCCGAGGTCCGCGGCCGCATCGGCCCCGAGCAGCAGCACCAGCCGCTCGCCGGGCCAGCGCCGCTTCAGCTCGCGCAGCGTGTCCACGGTGTACGAGGGCCCCTCGCCCGCGCGGTCCAGCTCCAATGGCTCGAGCGCGAAGACGGGGTGGCCCGCGATCGCCAGCTCGATCATCGCGCGGCGGTGCGCCGCGCCGGCCACCGGGCCCTCGGCCTTCAGCGGCTGGCGCCGGCACGGCACGAACAGCACCCGTGCCAGGCCCAGCGCCTCCGCCGCACGGTCGGCGGCGATGAGGTGCCCGAGGTGGACCGGATCGAAGCTACCGCCCAGCAGCCCGGTCGCCACACAGCTCCCGGACGTCGGCGCGCTGCCGGTAGAACGGGGCGTAGTAGGCCCGCAGCTGGTCGCAGAACGCCCCCAGCTCGTCCTTCCAGCCGATGGCCTGGTACGACCGCACCAGGTACACGTACGTCTCGGGCACCAGCGACGACGACGGATAGGTGGCGATCAGGTCCTTGAAGTACAGGATCGCCGAGTCGTACGCGCCGCGCTGGAAGTAGAACAGCGCGTTCTCCAGCTCCTTGACGGCGAACCGCTCGTTCAGGGCCCGGATCCGCACCCCCGCCACCCGTGCCGCCGGCGAGTCCGGAAACCGGCTCTGCAGCTCCTGGTACGTGGCCAGCGCGGTCTGGCCGTTCGAGGGATCGAGGGCCGTGTTGGGCCACTGGGCGGCGTACGCGTCGCCCGCCCGCAGCAGCGCGTCCGGCGCGAGGCGGAAGGTCGGGCTCTCGTCCGACACGCGGCGGAACTCCCGCGCCGCGGTCACGTAGTCCTCCTGGCCGAAGTACGACTCCGCCAGGTAGAAGCGCGCCACGGGGTAGAGCGTGTCGTGCGAGCTGACGTTGAACGTGAGCGCCTGGAAGCCGCTCTGCGCCTTGTCGTACCGCCCCGCCCGCAGCTCGTGCAGCGACGCCCGCATCAGGTCCAGGGGCTCGGGATACGCGCGCGGATCGAAGTGGTGACACGCCCCCACCCCCGCCACCAGCAGGGCCACGGCCGCCGTACGCGCCGCCGCCGTCACGGGGTGGCCCCCTTGAGCAGCCGCTCCAGCTGCGCGGCGGCGCGCAGCACGGTCGGGTCCTGGTCCCCGCCCCCGGCGACGGCGTGGCGGTAGGAGTCCACGGCCTGCGCCGTGTCGCCGTCCGCCCAGCGCGCGTCCCCCAGCAGCAGCCAGGCCAGGCGCACCGTGCTGTCCGGCACCCCGATGGCGATCGCGCGGCGGAACTGTTGCACCGCGTCCTGGAGGGCGCCGGCGCTCAGCGACAGCTTCCCGTCCGCGACGGCGCACCCGGCGAGCCCGCCCTGCGCCGCCCGCGCCAGGGTGGGCAGGCTGTTGCGCCGCAGCACGGCGGCGTAGACGCCCGTGCCCACGTCGCAGCGGCCCAGCCGGGCGTTGACGTCGCCGTACGCCAGCAGGAAGGAGTCGGTCGCCGCCGCCGTCGGGGCCGCGGCGGCGGCCTGGAGCAGCACGTCCATCGCCTCCGGCCGCTTGGCCAGCGCCGTCGAGCTCGCGCCCAGCGCCACGGCGAGGGCGCCCACGGGGCGCTGCGGCGCGACGTCGTGCAGCGCCACCATCGCGTCCGTCACCGCTCCCATGTCCCGCGCCCCGACGGCCAGCCGCGCCGCGCGCGTCAGGCCGTCCGCCGCCTCGTCCAGGGCCGCCGGCTCCGCGCGTGCCAGCTCCCGGTAGGCGATGACCGCGTCGCTCAGCGCGCCGGAGTGCAGCGCCGCCTGGGCGAACTTGGCCCGCAGCTCGTAGCTCGGGCGGCGCTGCTGCATCGCCAGGCGGTACTCCGCGAGCGCATCCACGTACGCCTGCTCCGCGTAGCGCCGGTCGCCCAGGCGCTCGTGGTCCGGGCCGGACGCGCAGGCCGCGGCCACAAGCGGCAGCGCCCACCGCCAGCGCACCGCGGACCGCCGCATCAGGCGCCGGCCCCCGCCGGCCGGCCTTCCACGCGCTCGAGCAGCGCGAGGTACGCGCCGATGCGGGGCTCGTCGGGCCGCTCGACGCGGCACCGCTCCCACGCGCGGCGGGCGCCGGGGGTGTCCCCCAGCAGGTGGCAGGCCATCCCGAGGGCCGCGCGCGCGTCGAAGAAGGTCGGGCGCAGCTCCAGGATCCCCTCCAGCTCGTGCCGCGCCTGGTCCGCTTCGCCCGCCTCCAGCCGCAGCCGGGCCAGGCGATAGCGCAGGTCCACGTACTCCGGCCGCAGCCGGGCCGCACGCTCGTACTGGTCGATGGCCTGCACGAGACCGCCGGCCTCGACGTACGCCTCGCCCAGCTCGGCGTGCAGGTTGGCCAGCTGCGAGGCGACCGGCGCCGCGAAGCCGGTGTGGTCCACCGCGCCCAGCCCCTGGGCGGCCGCGAACGCCGCCACGGCGTCCTCGTACCGGCCCAGCTCGTTGAGCAGCACGGCGCGGTTGAGGTGGGCGTCCACGTAGCGGGGGTTCAGCTGCAGCGCCTGGTCGAACTCCGCCACCGCGTCCTCGCGCCGGCCCACGGCCGAGTACGCCAGCCCGAGCAGGTTGTGCGCGTCGGCGAAGGCCTGCCCGGACTCCAGCGCCTCCGAGAGCAGGTGGATGGTGCCGTACGCGTCGCCCGCGTCGAACCGCTCCTTCGCCCGGGCCACCAGGTGGCTAGTGCGTGCGTCCATGGACCTCCTCGAACCAGCGCACGAAGCGCGGGATGCCGTCCTCCACCGTCGTCACGGGCCGGTAGCCCAGCAGCCGCCCGGCCTTGCGGACGTCGGCGCAGGTGCGCCGCACGTCGCCCGGCTGCTCCGGCAGCCGCTCCAGCCGCGCCTCGCGCCCCACCGCCCGGGCGATCAGGGCGACCAGCGCGCTCAGCGTCGTGGTCCGCGATTCGCCGAGGTTGACGATCTCGACGCCCGGTCCGCCGCCCGCGGTCCAGCCCACGGCCGCCGCGACGCCTCCTACAATATCGTCGATGTAGGTGTAGTCGCGCTCGCTCGACCCGTCGCCGTAGAACGGCACCGGCCGCCCCTCGGCGATCAGGCGGGTGAACTTGTGGATCGCCAGGTCCGGCCGCTGCCGCGGCCCGTACACGGTGAAGAATCGCAGCGCCATGATCCGCAGGCCGTACAGCTGGGCGAAGGTGACGCACAGCAGCTCGCCGGCGCGCTTGGTGGCGGCGTAGGGCGAGATCGGCAGCAGGGCCGGCCAGTCCTCGGCGAACGGCACCGGCGCCGTGTCGCCGTACACCGACGACGAGCTGCCGAACACGAACCGGTGCGCGCCGGCGCGGCGCGCGGCCTCGAGCAGCACCGCCGTGCCCTCGATGTTCACCGACGCGTAGAGCGCCGGGTCCTCCAGCGAGGGCCGCACCCCGGCGCGCGCCGCCAGGTGCACGATCACCGTCTCGGCGTCGAGCAGCCGGCGCACCAGGGCGCCGTCGCGCACGTCGCCCTCGACCAGCTCGAAGCCCGGCGAGCGCGCCAGCGCCGCGAGGTTGGCCTCCTTGACCGGCCGGGCGTAGAAGTCGTCGAAGCTGTCGAGCCCGACCACCTCGTCGCCCCGGGCCACCAGGCGCTCGGCCACGTGCGAGCCGATGAAGCCCGCCGCCCCGGTCACCAGGACCCGCGTCACGCCAGCTGCTCGCGCAGGTACGCGATCGTCCGGCCGAGCCCGTCCTCGAGCCCGATCTTCGGCTCCCACCCCAGCAGCGACCGCGCGCGGGCGATGTCGGGCTGGCGGACCTTGGGGTCGTCCTCGGGCAAAGGCTCGCGCACGATCGCCGAGCGCGAACCGGTGAGCCGGATCACCAGCTCGGCCAGCTCCAGCACCCGGTACTCGCGCGGGTTGCCGATGTTCGTCGGCTCGGCGGCCCCGCGCTCGAACAGCCGCACGATCCCGTCCACCAGGTCGTCGACGTAGCAGAACGACCGTGTCTGCGAGCCGTCGCCGTAGATGGTGATGGGCTCGGCCTTGAGCGCCTGCACGACGAAGTTCGACACCACCCGCCCGTCCCGCACCCGCATCCGCGGCCCGTAGGTGTTGAAGATGCGCGCGATCCGCGTGTCCAGGCCGTGGTAGCGGTGGTACGCCATCGTCATCGCTTCCGCGAACCGCTTCGCCTCGTCGTACACGCCCCGCGGGCCCACCGGGTTGACGTTGCCCCAGTAGCCTTCCGGCTGCGGGTGCACCAGCGGGTCGCCGTACACCTCGGACGTCGAGGCCAGCAGGAAGCGCGCCCCCTTGGCCTTGGCCAGGCCCAGCGCCTTGTGGGTCCCGAGCGAGCCGACCTTGAGCGTCTGGATGGGCAGCTCCAGGTAGTCGCGCGGGCTGGCGGGCGACGCGAAGTGCAGCACCCCGTCCAGCGGGCCGTCCACGTAGATGAAGTTGGTGACGTTGTGCTCGTGGAAGGCGAAGTGCCGGTTCCCCGTCAGGTGCGCGATGTTGTCCGGGCTGCCGGTGACGAAGTTGTCCATGCCGACGACGTCGCAGCCGGCCGCCAGGAAGCGGTCGGCCAGGTGCGAGCCGAGGAAGCCCGCCGCGCCGGTGATGAGCACGCGCATCAGACCCGTCCCCGCCCGATGGAGTCGTAGCTGAACCCGTGCTGCCGCATCCGCGCCGGCTCGTAGAGGTTGCGGGCGTCGATCACGACCGGGCGCCGCATCAGGCTGCGGGCGCGCTCGTAGTCCAGCACGCGGTACTCCTGCCACTCCGTGAGCACCACCAGCGCGTCGGCCCCCTCGAGCGCGTCGTAGCGGCGCTCCACGTAGCCGATGCGCCCGCCGAAGCGGCGGCGCGCCTCGTCGAGCGCCTTGGGATCGTGCACCCGCACCGCCGCGCCGGCCGCCAGCAGCCCGTCGATCACGACCAGCGCGGCGGCCTCGCGCATGTCGTCGGTCTGCGCCTTGAACGCCAGGCCCCACACCGCCACGGTCCGGCCGGCCAGGGTGCCGAGCGCGCGCTCCAGCTTCTCCAGCGCCACCCGCTTCTGCCGCTGGTTCGCGTCGTCGACGCACTCGAGGATGTCCTGGCGCGCGCCCACCTCGCGTCCGGTGGCGCACAGCGCCTTCACGTCCTTGGGGAAGCAGGACCCGCCGTACCCGGGCCCGGGGAACAGGAACGCCTTGCCGAGCCGCGCGTCGGACCCGATGCCCGCGCGCACGTCGTCGACGTCCGCCCCGACCCGCTCGCACAGCGCCGCGAGCTGGTTCATCAGCGCGATGCGGGCCGCCAGCATCGCGTTGGCGGCGTACTTGGTGACCTCGGCGGAGGGGATGTCCATGAACAGGATCGGGTTCCCCGAGCGCACGAACGGCTCGTACAGCTCGCGGAGCGCCGCCTCCGCCTCCGGGCTCTGGACCCCGAGCACGATGCGGTCCGGCTTCATGAAGTCCTGGACCGCGGCGCCCTCCTTGAGGAACTCCGGGTTCGACGCCAGGTGGAACGGCACCGCCGTCTCGCCCGCGATGGCGGCGCGGACCTTCTCGGCGGTGCCCACCGGCACGGTGCTCTTGGTCACCACCACCTTGGACCGGTTCATGTGCCGGCCGATCGTGACCGCCACGTCGAGCACGTGGCTGAGGTCGGCCGACCCGTCCTCGTCGGGCGGTGTGCCCACGGCGATGAACACGATGTCGCTCTTCTGCACCGCCTCGCCCACGTCGGTGGTGAACGACAACCGGCCCTCCGCCTGGTTCCGCGTGACCATCGGCTCGAGTCCCGGCTCGTAGATCGGGACCTCGCCGCGCCGGAGCCGCTCGATCTTGCCGGCGTCCACGTCGGCGCAGACCACGGCGTTGCCCATCTCGGCCAGGCCCGCCCCCATCACCAGCCCGACGTAGCCCGTCCCCACCACCGCCACGTTCATGACGCCCGCTCCTCGTACCATGCGCGGTAGAACGCCCGATACGACCCGTCCTTGACGGCGCGCCACCAGGACTCGTGCTCCACGTACCAGCGCACCGTGTCCGCCAGGCCCTGCTCGAAGGAGCGTGCCGGCCGCCACCCCAGCTCGCGCTCGGCCTTGGTCGCGTCCATCGCATAGCGGCGGTCGTGGGCCGGCCGGTCGGCCACGTGCTCCACCAGCGCCGGGGCGACGCCGGTCAGCACCACGATCCGCGACACGATGTCGAGGTTGGCCCGCTCCGCGCGGGCGCCGAAGTTGTACACCTCGCCCGCCCGCCCCCGCTCGAGCGCCGCCAGCACGCCCGCGCAGTGGTCCTCCACGTGGATCCAGTCGCGCACCTGCCGACCGTCCCCGTACACCGGCAGGCGCCGGCCCTCCACGGCGTTGGTGATCATCAGCGGCACCAGCTTCTCGGGAAACTGGTACGGCCCGTAGTTGTTGGAGCAGCGGGTGATCACGACGTCCTGGTCGTAGGTCCGGGCGAACGCCAGTGCCAGATGGTCGGCGGCCGCCTTGCTCGCCGCGTAGGGGCTCGTCGGGTTGAGCGGGGTCGCCTCCGTGAACGGCGCGTCGTCCGGTCCCAGCGCGCCGTACACCTCGTCGGTCGACACGTGCACGACCCGGCAGCCGCCGAGCGCGCGGGCGGCCTCCAGCAGCTGCACCGTGCCGAGGACGTTGGTGCGCACGAACGGCTCCGCCGCCAGGATCGACCGGTCCACGTGGGTCTCGGCGGCGAAGTTCACGATGCCCTCGGCGCCCCCCTCGAGGGCGCGGCTCACGTCCGCCGGCTCGGCCACGTCGCCCTTCACGAAGCGGTAACCGGACCACCCGGCCAGGTCGGCCAGGTCGGCCAGGTTGGCCGGGTTGCCGGCATAGGTGACCAGGTCGAGGTTGGTGACGGACCAGTCCGGATGCCGTTCCCGCACCAGCCGCACGAAGTTGGATCCGATGAAGCCCAGCCCGCCCGTGACCACCAGGCGCACGGTCAGCCGTCCTTCCGCGCCCAGTCGTACGGGATGCGCGGGTCGTGCGCATCGATGCGCAGCTCGTCCGGCCGCGCGTGGTCGTACGGCTCCGTCGGGACGTTGACCACCAGGGCCTCCCGCTCGGAGATGCACTTGAAGCCGTGGAACACGAGCGGCGGGATCTGGACGAGCAGCGGGTTGTGGTCGCCCACGAAGAACTCGTTGATCGTGCCCCGGGTGGGCGACGCCTCGCGGTCGTCGTACAGCACCAGCTTCATCATCCCGGCCACGCACACGAAGTTGTCGGTCTGCCGCTCGTGGTAGTGCCACGCCTTCACCACGCCGGGGTAGGCGGCGGTGAGGTAGACCTGGCCGAACCGCGTGAACTCCGGGTCGTCCGAGCGCAGCATCTCCATCAGCCGCCCGCGCTCGTCCGCCACGACCCGCAGCACCTTGGTGCGGACGCCGTCGATCGGGCGCCGCGACGGCGCCTCGAGACCCTTCATCGCCCCTCCGAGCGCTGCTGCGCGACGAGGCTGGCGGCCCGGTACAGGCTCTCGACCGCTCCGGCGTCGGTCCACCAGCCCTCCACGAAGGCGTGATCGAGCTCGCCCCACCCGAGATAGGCATTGTTGACGTCGGTGATCTCCAGCTCGCCGCGGCCCGAGGGCTTCAGGGTGCGGATGATCTCGAACACGCGCGCGTCGTACATGTAGACGCCGATGACGGCGTACCGCGAGCCGGGCCGCGTCGGCTTCTCCTCGATCCGGACGATGCGCTCGCCCTCGAACACCGGGACGCCGAAGCGCTCGGGGTCCGCCACCTCCTTGAGCAGCACCAGGCCGCCGCGGCCGTTGCGGGCGTACCGCGCCACCGCCGGACGGATGGACCGCTCGAGGATGTTGTCGCCGAGGATCACGCAGATCGGCGCGCCGTCGGCGAAGTCCTCCGCGAGGCCGAGCGCCGCCGCGATGCCGCCCTCGCCCTCCTGGTAGGTGTAGTTCAGGTGCTTGAGGCCGAAGTCCCGGCCGTTGCCCAGCAGGCGCAGGAAGTCGCCCGCGTGGCTGCCCCCGGTCACCAGCAGGATCTCGGTGATCCCCGCCTCGACCAGCGTCTGGATCGGGTAGTAGATCATCGGCCGATCGTAGACGGGCAGGAGGTGCTTGTTGGTCACCCGGGTCATCGGGGCGAGCCGGGTGCCCAGCCCGCCGGCCAGCACCACGCCTTTCATGTCACGCGTCTCCGTCGATCAGGCCCAGCGGGGGGACCCGCCCGGTCCGGAGGTGAGCCACCACGTGCTCCTCCCATCGCGGCAGCGCGATCCCCAGCGCGGTCTCGGTCGCCCGGCAGTCGAGCACCGCGTAGGCCGGCCGCGCCGCCGCGCGCCCCGCGTCGGCGGTGCGGCACGGCGTGACGAGCGCGGGATCGGCTCCGACGGCGCCGTAGACCGCCCGGGCCACCTCGAACCACGACGCCGCTCCCGCCGCCGCGAGGTGCCAGCGGCCCGACCGCCCGCCCCCGACCAGTCCCCACAGGCCCTCGGCCACCAGGGCGGTGGACGTCGGCGCCCCCACCTGGTCGTCCACCACCCGCAACGGGCGGCCCCGGGCGGCGGCCGCGCGGACGGTGTCCACGAAGTTGCGGCCGCCGGGCCCGAACAGCCATCCCGTGCGGACGACGGTCCACCGCGGCCCCGACGCCTCCGCCGCTTCCTCGCCGGCGGCCTTGCCCCGGGCGTACGCCCCCAGCGGCGCGGGGCGGGTGGCCGGAGGGATCGGCGCGCGGGCCGATCCGTCGAACACGTAGTCGGTGCTCAGGTACACGAGCTGCGCGCCCGCCTCCCGGCACGCGGCCGCCACGTGCGCCGTCCCGTCGCGGTTCACGGCGAGCGCCGCGTCCGGCTCGGCCTCCGCCCCGTCCACGTCCGTCCAGGCCGCGAGGTGCAGCACCGCGTCCGGTCGCGCGCCGAGCACGGCCCGCCGCGTGGCGGCCGCGTCCCGCACGTCGAAATCGTCGAGCGTCCACCCGAGCACCTCGGCTCCCGCGCGCCGCCACAGCGGCACCAGGGTGGCGCCGAGCAGGCCGTCGGCTCCCGTGACGCCGACGCGCAAGCGGGCTAGCGGGCTTCGCGGCGGGCGGCGACGACGTGCCGCGTGTCCACGAGGGCCTTCGCCTCGCGCGCCACCATCGCGTAGTCGAGCTTGCTGTGGTCCGTGACGATCACCACGCAGTCGGCCGACCGCACGACCTCCGGCGTGAGCGGCGAGGAGCTCAAGGCCACGCTGTCCTCGTGCAGCTCCGGGATGTAGGGGTCGTGGTAGCGCACCACGGCGCCCATCCGCTCCAGCAGCTTGATCACGTCGAGCGCCGGGCTCTCGCGCAGGTCGTCGATGTCGCGCTTGTACGCCACGCCGACCACCAGCACGGTGGAGCCGCGCACCGACCGCTGGTGGTCGTTGAGCGCCGCCACCACCTTCTCGACCCAGTACTCCGGCATCTCCGCGTTGATCTCGCCCGCCAGCTCGATGAACCGGGTGCGGTAGTTCAGCGTCCGCATCTTCCACGCGAGGTAGTGCGGGTCGAGCGGGATGCAGTGCCCGCCCACGCCGGGCCCCGGCGTGAACTTCATGAACCCGAACGGCTTGGTGTTCGCCGCCTCGATGACCTCCCACACGTCCACGCCGAGCTTGTCGCAGACGATGGCCATCTCGTTCACCAAGCCGATGTTCACCGAGCGGAAGGTGTTCTCCAGCAGCTTGACCAGCTCGGCCGCCTCCGGCGAGCTGACCGGCACCAGCGTCTCGATCGCCGGCTGGTAGAGTGCCATCGTGACGCGCGTGCACGCCGGCGTGACGCCGCCCACCACCTTCGGCGTGTTGTGGGTGTTGAACTTCGGATTCCCGGGGTCCACCCGCTCGGGGCTGAACGCGAGGAAGAAGTCCACGCCCACCTTGAGGCCGCCCTTCTCGAGCGCGGGCAGCAGCATCTCGCGGGTGGTGCCCGGGTAGGTGGTGCTCTGGAGGATGATGGCCTGGCCCGGCCGGATCGTCCGCGCCACGCTGTCCGTCGCGGCCGAGATGAACGAGACGTCGGGGTCGCGGGTCTTGGACAGCGGCGTCGGCACGCAGATCGCGACGCCGTCCGGCTCCCCGAGCCGGCCCAGGTCGGTGGTGGCGCTGATCTTCCCCGCCTTCACCAGCTTGGCCAGCCGCTCGGTGGGGATGTCCTGCACGTGCGAGCGGCCCGCGTTGACGCCGTCCACCACGCGCTTGCTGACGTCGAAGCCGATCACCCGGTACCCGGCTTCGGCCAGCTCGACGGCGAGCGGAAGGCCGACGTAGCCGAGCCCCACCAGTCCGAGGACGGCGGTCCGCGCCTTGGCCTTCTCCAGCAGCTGTGCTTCGTAGTTGGTCGTCATGTCCCGTAGAATCCGCGAATGGTTTCGGCCACGTACTGCTGCTCGGCCTGCGACAGCTCCGGGTACACCGGCAGGGCCAGCACCCGGCGGGTCGCCGCCTCGGACGCCGGGAAGGCGCCCGCGCGGTGGCCCAGGTACCGGAAACAGGGTTGGAGGTGCAGCGCGAGCGGGTAGTAGACCGCGCACCCGACGTCCTTCGCCTTCAGGTGCGCCAGGAGCTCGTCGCGCCGCTCCGCCTCGATCACGTACTGGTGGAAGATGTGCTCGTTGGCGGGATCGGTCGCCGGCGTGCGCACCGAGGGCAGGCCGGCCAGCAGCTCGCCGTAGCGCGCCGCGTTGGCGCGCCGGGCCGCGCTCCACGCCGCCAGGTGCGGCAGCTTGGCCAGCAGGACCACCGCCTGCAGGGCGTCGAGCCGCGAGTTCGTGCCCACCTCGTCGTGATGGTACATCTGCAGCCCGCCGTGGGTGCGCAGGCTCCGGACCCGGGCCGCGATCCGCTCGTCGTTGGCCACCACCATGCCCCCGTCGCCCCACCCGCCGAGGTTCTTGCTCGGGAAGAACGAGAAGCCGGTGACCGTGCCCAGCTCGCCGGCCATGCGCCAGGCCCCGTCCACGCGGCGGCGGGCGCCGATGGCCTGGGCCGCGTCCTCGAGCAGCGGGATGCCGTGCCGGGCGGCGAGCGGCACCAGCCGCTCCATCGCCGCCATCTGCCCGAACAGGTGCACCGGCATGATGGCGCGGGTGCGCGGGGTGATGGCCGCCTCCACGGCGGCCGGATCGATGTTGAACGTCACGGGGTCGATGTCGGCGAACACCGGCCGGGCGCCGGCGTTGTGGATCGCCCCCGCGGAGGCGAAGAAGGTGAACGGGCTGGTGATCACCTCGTCGCCCGGCTTCAGGTCCAGCGCCTTGAGCGGCACCAGCAGCGCGTCGGTGCCGCTGGCCACGCCGACGCCGAACCGGGCGCGCGACAGCTCCGCGATCCGGGCTTCGAGCTCCTCCACCGGCTTGCCGAGGATGAACAGCTGCGCGTCGGCCAGCTCGAGCACCTTGGCCACCACGCTCTCGCGGATGGCCCGATGCTGCGCCTTGAGGTCCAGCAGCGGGACCTTCACTGGACCACCAGCGCGCCGCCGCGCTCCACGTAGGCGGAGCCGCAGCGCGCGCACCGGCCCTTCCCCTGCTCCACCTTCAACCGCTCGCCGCACTGGCACATCCAGCCCACCTGGCGCGCGGGGTTGCCGACCACCAGCGCGTGGTCCTTGACGTCCTTGGTCACCACGGCGCCGGCGCCCACGAACGAGAACCGGCCCAGCGTGGTGCCGCAGACCACGGTCGCGTTGGCGCCGATGGTGGCCCCGCGCCGGCACAGCGTCCGCTCGTACTCGCCCTTGCGGATGACGTGGCTGCGCGGGAACGACACGTTGGTGAACACCATCGAGGGCCCGCAGAACACGTCGTCTTCCAGGGTCACGCCCTCGTAGACGGACACGTTGTTCTGGATCTTCACGTTGGTGCCGATGCGGGTGCCGGGCATCACGACGACGTTCTGCCCGAGACTGCAGCGCTCGCCGATCACCGCGCCCGGCATCACGTGGCAGAAGTGCCAGATCTTGGTGCCCTTGCCGATGACGGCGCCCTCGTCGATCACCGCCGACGGGTGCGCGTAGAAGTCGCTCACTTCGGCTCCCCGAGCACCTTCACCTCGAGCTCGAGCTCGATGCCGAACTCCTTGAACACGGCCGTGCGGGCGATGTCGATGAGCTTCAGCACGTCGTCGGCCGAGGCGTTCCCGACGTTCACGATGTAGTTGGCGTGGACCTTGGAGATCTCCGCGCCCCCCACCCGCCGGCCCTTGAGC
Source organism: Gemmatimonadales bacterium (assembly GCA_035502185.1). NCBI lineage: Bacteria > Pseudomonadati > Gemmatimonadota > Gemmatimonadia > Gemmatimonadales > Gemmatimonadales bacterium. The sequence goes on along the minus strand of DATJUT010000059.1, from coordinate 7,026 downwards.
CCGCAGCGGTCGACCAGGCGCCCGGCGGTGGTCTCCTCCGGGTTCTTGAACACCGAGCCGCAGCACGGCTGGTCGAACGGCGTGCCTTCGCGGCGCTTGCGCAGCAGCATCGCCAGCTCGGACTTCAGCTTCTCCGGCTCCTCCTGGTCGAGGCGCAGGGCGCAGCCCAGGACCACGTGGCCCTCGAGGCCGCTGCGGCGGTAGGTGAACGGGATGTCCTTGCGCGGCTTGTCCACGACCCGGCCCTTGGCGTCCAGGACCGTGGCCGAGATCAGCACCGAGGCGACGTCCTGGCCGTGCGCGCCCGCGTTCATGAACACCGCGCCGCCCACGGAGCCGGGGACCCCGATGAGCTTGTGCACGCCGGCGTAGCCCTCCTCGGCGGTCTTCCGCGCCAGCAGCGGCAGCGGCAGGCCGGCGCCCACCTTCCAGGTCCCGGCGCGGTGCGACAGGGCGTCGAGCCCCTTGCCGATCTTGATCACCAGGCCGTGGAACCCGCCGTCGCGGATCAGGACGTTGGAGCCGAGGCCCAGGACCAGGTAGGGGAGCTTGTGCTCCTTGGCCCAGCTCACCGCGCCCGCCACCGCCTCGTTGGTCGACGGCGTGAAGTGCACCGTGGCCGGCCCGCCGATCCGGTAGGTCGTGTGCCGCGACAGCGGCTCGCCGTACTTGACCGCGCCGCCGAGGTCGTCGGGAAAGGCCGCCATGCCCTTCGGCGGCCCCTTGGCGGCCGGCTCCGCCTTCTTGGCGCGCGGCTCGGCCTTCTTGCGGGGCGCGGCCATCAGGCCACCTGCACGATCGAAGCCAAGCGACGCGCGTACCACTCCTGCACGCTCAGCACGTCGGCCTTCGAGCTGCGGAGCGCAATCACCGCGTCGCACGCCGCCGAGGCGGCCGACATCGTGGTCGTGTAGGGCACGCCGTGCATCAGCGCGGCCCGCCGCAGCTCGTAGTCGTCCCGCTGGGAATACTTGCCGAGCGGGGTGTTGATCAGCAGCTGCACTCGGCCAGAAATGATCAGGTCCACTGCGTTCGGCCTCCCCTCCCACACCTTGTGAACGCGCTCGCATGCGATGCCGCGCTTCTGCAGATACCGGGCCGTCCCCTCCGTCGCGATGAGGCGGAACCCCATCTCGTGAAACCGCCGCACGATCGGCGTCACCGTCGGCTTGTCGCTGTCGTTGACGGTGACCATGATGGCGCCCTCCAGGGGCAGCGCGCCGTCGGCGGCGATCTGCGCCTTGGCGAACGCCCACCCGAACGACTCCGCGATCCCCATCACCTCGCCCGTCGAGCGCATCTCCGGGCCGAGCAGCGTGTCGGCGTTGGGCAGCTTGTTGAAGGGGAACACGGCCTCCTTCACCGCGACGTACGGCAGCTCCACTTCCTCGACCAGGCCCAGCTGCTCGAGCGTGCGGCCCGCCATCACCCCGGCGGCGAGCTTGGCCAGCGACACGCCGGTGGCCTTGGAGACGAAGGGCACCGTGCGCGAGCCGCGCGGGTTGACCTCGAGACAGTAGACCACGCCGTCCTTGATGGCGTACTGGACGTTGATCAGTCCGACCACGCCCAGGGCCGCCGCCAGCGCCTTGGTGTGGCGGCGCATCTCCTCGATCTCGCGCTCGCCGATCAGGTACGGCGGCAGCACGCAGGCCGAGTCCCCGGAGTGGATCCCGGCGTCCTCGATGTGCTGCATCACGCCGCCGATCACGCAGGTGGTGCCGTCGGCGATGGCGTCCACGTCGGCCTCGAACGCGTCCTCGAGGAACCGGTCGATCAGCACCGGGTGGTCGGGCGCCACGCGCGCGGCCTTGGCGAAGTACTCCTTCAGCACCCCCGCGTCGTACACGATCACCATCGCCCGCCCGCCCAGCACGTAGGACGGCCGCACCAGCACCGGGTAGCCCACCCGCTCGGCCACCGCGAGCGCCTCGTCGGTGCTGCGCGCCGTGCCGCTCGCCGGCTGGGTGATCTTGAGCCGGCGCGCGATGGCCTCGAAGCGCTTGCGGTCCTCGGCGGTGTCGATCGCGTCGGCCGACGTGCCGAGGATCGGCACGCCCGCCGCCTCGAGCCGCTGGGTCAGCTTGAGCGGCGTCTGGCCGCCGAGCTGCACCACCACGCCCCGCGGCCGCTCCAGCTCCACGATCTCGATCACGTCCTCGAAGGTGAGCGGCTCGAAGTACAGCTTGTCCGAGATGTCGAAGTCGGTCGAGACCGTTTCCGGGTTCGAGTTGATCATGATCGTGCGGTGGCCGAGCTCGCGGAACGCCAGCGCCGCCTGGACGCAGCAGTAGTCGAACTCCACGCCCTGACCGATGCGGTTGGGCCCGGAGCCCAGCACCACGATGCCCCGCTCACCCAGCGGCTCCGACTCGTTCTCCTCGTCGTAGCTCGAGTACAGGTACGGCGTCGCGGACGGGAACTCGCCCGCGCAGGTGTCCACCGTCTTGTACGCCGGCCGGATGCCGAGGGCGTGGCGTTCGGCGCGGATCGCGTCCTCCGAGGTGCCGGCCAGCGCCGCCAGCTGCACGTCGGCAAACCCCATCCGCTTCATCCGCCGCAGCATCGCCGCCGCCGTCGGGTCGGCCGCCCGCGGGACCGCCCGCCCGCGCCGGCGCGCCGCGGCGCGCCGCGGCTTCGCGCCGCGCTTCCAGTGCCCCGGCGCCCAGGCGGCGAACTCCCGTTCCGCCTCGACCAGGTCGGCCATCTGGCGGACGAACCACGGGTCGATGGCCGTCAGCTCCGCGATGCGCTCCGCCGGCATCCCGGCGAGGAAGGCGCGCTTGATCTGGAACACGCGCTCCGGGGTGGGCCGCCGCAGCGCCGCCCCGATCGTCGTCGCGTCGTCGTTCTCGAGCCGGTCGTCCGCGGGCGTCGCGCCGACCACCCAGCCCGGCCGGTCCGCCTCCAGCGCCCGGATGCCCTTCTGGAAGGCCTCCTTGAAGGTCCGGCCGATGGCCATCGACTCGCCCACCGACTTCATCTGGGTCGTCAGCCCCCAGTCGGCGAGCGGGAACTTCTCGTGCGGGAAGCGCGGGAACTTCACCACCACGTAGTCGAGCACCGGCTCGAACGACGCGGGCGTGGTGCGGGTGATGTCGTTGGGCAGCTCGTCCAGCGTGTAGCCCACCGCCAGCTTGGTGCCCATCCGCGCGATGGGGAAGCCCGTGGCCTTGGAGGCGAGCGCCGAGGAGCGCGACACGCGCGGATTCATCTCGATCACCAGCATCGTGCCGTCGGTCGGGCTCACGGCGAACTGGATGTTGCAGCCGCCGGCCTCGACGCCCACCTCGCGGATGATCGCGATCGCGGCGTCGCGCATCACCTGGTACTCGCGGTCGGTCAAAGTCATCGCCGGCGCCACGGTGATGCTGTCGCCGGTGTGCACCCCCATCGGGTCGAGGTTCTCGATCGAGCACACGATCACCACGTTGTCCCGCCCGTCGCGCATCACCTCCAGCTCGAACTCCTTCCACCCCACCACGCTCTGCTCGATCAGCACCTGGTGCACCGGCGACGCTTCGAGACCGCGCCGCACCGCTTCGTCGAGCTCGGCCGGGTTGTAGGCGATCCCGCCGCCGGTGCCGCCCAGCGTGAACGACGGCCGGATGATGGCCGGGTAGCCCGTCCGCTCCACGATCGCCCCGACCTGCTCGACCGAGGTGGCGAAGCCGCCGACCGCGACCTGGAGCCCGATGCGCCGCATCGCCTCCGCGAACGCCTCGCGGTCCTCCGCCATCTCGATGGAGCGGGCGTTGGCGCCGATCAGCTCGACGCCGTAGCGCTCCAGCGCCCCGCTACGATGGAGGGCCATCGCCACGTTGAGCGCCGTCTGGCCGCCCATCGTCGGCAGCAGGGCGTCGGGGCGCTCCCGGGCGATCACCCGCTCGACCCACTCCGCGGTCACCGGCTCGATGTAGGTGCGGTCGGCCAGCTCGGGGTCGGTCATGATCGTGGCCGGGTTCGAGTTCACCAGCACGACCTCGTACCCTTCCTCCTTGAGGGCCTTCACCGCCTGGGTCCCGGAGTAGTCGAACTCCGCCGCCTGCCCGATGACGATCGGACCGGAGCCCACCAGCAGGATCCGCTTGAGATCAGTCCGCTTGGGCATTGACCAGGTCGGTGAGCGTCCGCTCCAACGGAATCCTCGGCGTCCAGCCGGCCGCGGCGGCGAGCTTCCCCGCGTCGCCCACGAGGTACGGAATGTCGGCCGGCCGCATGAACTCCGGATCCGGCTCCGCGATCGCGTCCACGCCCACGATCGCGGCGAGCCGCTCGAACAGCTCCCCCAGCGCGAGGCCGCGGCCGGACGCGACGTTGTAGACCTCGCCCGGCACGCCACGCGCGAGCAGGGCGACGTACGCCTCGGCCACGTCGCGCACGTCGAGGAAGTCGCGCACCGGCTCGAGATTGCCGACCTTGACCACCCGGGCGTGCGCGAGCCGCGCGCCGCGCAGCCGGCGCGCGAACGCCGGCGCCACGAACCGCTCGTCCTGCCCGGGCCCGGTGTGCGGGAACGACCGCGCGATCACCACCTTCAGCCCGGTGCGCAGGCGGGTCTCCACGGCCGCCAGCTCCGCGCCGGCCTTGGACGCCGCATAGGGCGAGCGCGGCGCCGTCGGGTCGCTCTCCACGAGCGGGCGGCGCGCCGGGCCCGCCCCGTACACCTCCGCCGTGGACACGACCACCACCACCGGATCGCTCTCCCCGGCCCGCCGCCGCCGGCCGAACTCGCCCACCAGGCGCGCCGTCCCGGCGGCGTTCACGGCCCACGCCACGCCCGGGTCCTTCAGCGCGTCGCCGCCCGAAGCGACCGCCGCCAGGTGGATGACGGCGTCGTAGGCCCGCGCCGCCGCCTGGCGCACCGAGCCCGGGTCGCCCAGCTCCAGCGGGATCCAGGTCACGGCCTTCCGCTCGGCGGCGGTGAGGCCGTCGGGGCGCGGTGGCCCCGGCTGCGCCCCGGCCACCACCTCGTGCCCGGCCGCCAGCAGCGCGCGGAGCACCCACCGCCCGACGAAGCCGTCGGGTCCGGTCACCAGGACGATCATGCGGAGCGCTTCACGCGATCCAGGTCCGCGTCGACCATCATCCGCATCAGGTGCTCGAAATCCACCGTCGGGCACCAGTCGAGCCGGGTGCGCGCCTTGGAGGGGTCGGCCAGCAGGGTCTCGACCTCGGCCGGCCGGTCCTGCGCCGGGTCGTGGACGACGTGCTTTCGCCAGTCCAGGCCGACGTGCCCGAACGCCACCTCGCAGCAGTCGCGCACGCTGTGCTGCGTCCCCGTGCCCACCACGAAGTCGTCGGGCTCGGTCTGCTGCAGCATCCGCCACATCGCGTCCACGTAGTCGCCGGCGAAGCCCCAGTCGCGCCGGGCGTCGAGGTTGCCGAGCCGCAGCTCGGTGGCGAGGCCGTGCTTGATGCGCGCCACGCCGTCCGAGATGCGCCGGGTCACGAACTCGAGGCCGCGGCGCGGGCTCTCGTGGTTGAACAGGATGCCGCTCACGGCGAACAGCCCGTACGACTCGCGGTAGTTCACCGTGATGTGGTGCCCGTACACCTTCGCCACGCCGTACGGGGAGCGCGGGTGGAACGGGGTCGTCTCGCGCTGGGGCGTCTCCCGCACCTTCCCGAACATCTCGCTGGAGCTGGCCTGGTAGAACCGGGCGTCCGGCTTGACCAGGCGGATGGCGTCCAGCAGCCGCGTGACGCCGAGCGCGGTGAACTCGCCGGTCAGGACCGGCTGGGTCCACGAGGTCGGCACGAACGACTGGGCCGCGAGGTTGTAGATCTCGTCCGGCGCCGCCGCGTGGACGACGCGCTGCAGCGAGTGCTGGTCCAGCAGGTCGGCGGGGACGATCTCCATCCGGCCCACCAGGTGCTGGATGCGCTCGTAGCTGTCGTGCGAGGTCCGCCGCACCACGCCCACGACCCGGTACCCCTTGGCGAGCAGCAGCTCCGCCAAGTACGAGCCGTCCTGCCCCGTGACGCCGGTAACGAGCGCGGTCGGCATGTAGACCCCAGACAAACGGGTATAGGGTACGGAGGGTGCGGGTGCAGCGCCGCGCGCACCTCAGCCCCGCCCTTGAATCAAGTGCCAGAGCCGGCTAAACTTAGCGGCTGCACCGGACTTTTTGAAGCGAGGATTTCTGATGGCGCGCGTATGCGCGGTATGCGGCAAGGGCCCGAGCTTCGGGCATCACGTCTCCAACGCGAACAACCGGACCACCCGGCGCTGGTATCCCAACCTCCAGGCGGTGCGGGTGCTGGTGGACGGCGTCCCCAAGCGGATCCGCGTGTGCGCGGCCTGCCTCCGGTCCAACAAGATCCAGAAGGCGCCGCGGGCGCGGAAAGTGGCCGCCACAGGCTGAAAAGGCGTTGGGGGGTTGCAGGTTGTGGGTGGTGGCAAAAAAGCGGGGGACCGGTCCGGTCTCCCGCTTTGCTTTTCCACAACCTACAACCCACCACCTACAACCTACTCTTTCAGCAGCTCGATCCTCGCCGTCTCCCCGCCGTCGCCGATGCGGTGCGCGAGCCTCAGGATGCGGGTGTACCCGCCCGGCCGGGCCTGGAAGCGCGGCCCCAGCTCCTTGAAGAGCTTGGTCGAGACGCCCTTGTCCTTGACCCGCCGCTCCACCAGCCGGCGCGCGTGCAGGTCGCCCCGCCGCGCCAGGGTGATGAGGCGCTCGGCCACCGGCCGCAGCTCCTTGGCTTTGGCCACGGTCGTGACGATCGCGCCGTGCCGGAACAGCTCGGTGGCCATGTTGGACAGCATGGCCCGGCGGTGCGAGGCGGTGCGGGAAAGCTGGCGAGCCTTGGCGCGGTGCCGCATCAGACCTCCCGGCCCGCCTCCGCGATCAGCGGCCGGATCACCGGCTTGATGCCCGGATCCAGCACGCGGATCCCGCCCTCCGCTTCCTCCCACTGCATCCCGAAGGCCAGCCCTTCCTTGAGCAGCAGCTCGGCGATCTCGGCCACGGCCTTCTCGCCGACGTTGCGGACCTTGAGGAGCTGCTCCTCGGTGTTGCG
>DATJUT010000058.1 GCA_035502185.1 Gemmatimonadales bacterium | reverse complement strand
GCCGAGCTGCGCCGGTTCGGCGTGGACACCCGGCTGGTGCGGCGCGCCGGCGCGCGAGTGGGGATCTACTACCTGGAGGCCGGCGCCGCGCAGCGGCCGAGCCGGGTGGTCTACGACCGCGCGGGCTCCGCGATGGCCGAGGCCGCGCCGGGCGACTTCGCGTGGGGCGAGGTCTTCGCGGGCGCCGCCTGGTTCCACCTGAGCGGCATCACGCCGGCCCTGAGCGCCACGGCGGCCGGGCTGGCGCTCGCGGCGGTGCGGGAGGCGCGCGCGCGCGGCGTGACCGTCTCGTGCGACTACAACTACCGCGCCAACCTGTGGCGCTGGGGGAAGCGCGCGCCCGAGGTGATGCGCGAGCTGGTGACGCACGTGCAGGTGGGGATCGCCAACGAAGAGGACTGCCAGCAGGCGCTCGGCATCGAGACCGAGCTGGACGTGGCCGGCGGCCGGCTCGACGAGGCCCGGGTGCGCACGCTGGCCGAGCGCGTGCTCGCGGCGTTCCCCAACCTGGAGAAGCAGGTCATCACGCTCCGCGAGAGCCGCGGCGCCGACCACAACGGCTGGAGCGCCTGCCTGCACGACCGCCGGCGCTTCCTGGTGAGCCGCCGCTACGACATCCCGAACATCGTCGATCGCGTCGGAAGCGGCGACGCCTTCGCCGCGGGCCTGATCTATGGACTGCTGACGTCCGGCGACGACCAGCGGGCGCTGGAGTTCGCGGCCGCGGCCGGGTGCCTCAAGCACTCCGTGCCGGGCGACTTCAACCGGGCGACCGTGGCCGAGATCGAGACACTCCTCGAGGGAGACGCCAGTGGCCGGGTACAGCGCTGACGGAACGACCGGACCGGACGCGGGCGGCGCGGCGGCGCCGTCCGGCCTGGGGTACCGCTGGACCATCGCGGCGCTGCTGTTCGGCGCGATGACGGTCAACTACGTCGACCGCCAGGTCCTCGGGCTCCTCGCGCCGACGCTGACCCGGGAGCTGCACTGGAGCGAGACGGACTACTCGAAGATCGTCTCGACCTTCACCGCCGCCTACGGCATCGGCATGCTGCTCATGGGCCGGCTCATGGACCGGATCGGCGTGCGGCGCGGCATCACCCTGGCCGTGGGAACCTGGAGCCTGGCGTCCCTGGCGCACGCGCTGGTGCGCACCGTCACCGGCTTCTCGGTGGTCCGCGCCGTGCTCGGCCTCGGCGAGTCGGGGAACTTCCCGGGCGCGCAGCGGGCGGTGGCCGAGTGGTTTCCCAAGAAGGAGCGTGCCCTGGCGACCGGGCTCTTCAACGCAGGGCCCAACGTCGCGGTGGTGGTCGCGGTGGCCTTCGTGCCGTGGATCACCGTCAGCCTCGGCTGGCGGTGGGCGTTCGTCGCCACGGGCACGCTCGACCTGATCTGGCTCACCTGGTGGCTGGCCGTCTATCACGAGCCGGCCCGCCATCCCCGCCTCAGGCCGGCGGAGCTGGCCTACATCCGGAGCGACCCCGCCGACCCGACGACCGCCCTCCCGTGGCGCTCGCTGCTGGGGCGTCGCCAGACCTGGGCGCTGATCGTCGGCAAGGCGATGACCGACCCCGTCTGGTTCTTCTATCTGTTCTGGCTCCCCAAGTTCCTCGACACGCGCTTCGGCGTGCAGCTGCTCGGCCTCCCCCTTCCGCTGATCGTCATCTACTCCGCTGCCAGCGCCGGCTCGCTCGCGGGCGGGTGGGCGTCCGGCTCCCTCATCAAGCGCGGCTGGACGGTCAACCGGGGACGCAAGCTGGCCATGCTGGTCGCCGCCCTCGCCATCGTGCCCACCATGGTGGCGCCGCGCGCCGGCAGCCTGTGGATGGCCGTGGCCATCGTGAGCCTGGCGGCCACGGCGCACCAGTGGTGGTCGACCAATCTCCTGACGCTCCCCAGCGACCTCTTCCCTCGCGCCGTCGTGGCCTCGGCGGCGAGCCTCGCGGGGTTCGCCGGGATGGCCGCGTCGTTCGTCTTCCAGCGCGCGACCGGCGCCATCCTCGAGCTGACGCACGGCAACTACGCGCCCGTGTTCGCCGTGCTCGGGTTCCTCTACCTCGCCGCGCTGGGCGTGATGCACCTGCTGGTGCCGCGCATGGAGCCGGCGCGGCTGTCGGCCGCTTGACACCCCGCCGGCGGCGCGGCACCTTGGCGGCGGCAGGTGATAAGATCAGCTGATCACTGCCCGCCGGGGCGCCCCGCCCCGCGGACCGAGCGCATGAGCGAACGATGAAGATCGCCGACATCCGGGCCACCCCGGTCACCGTCCCCCTCCAGGCGCCCCTGCGCCACGCCAACGGCTGCCACTGGGGACGGTTCGTCCGGACCATCGTCGAGGTCGAGAGCGACGACGGCCGGATCGGCCTCGGCGAGCTGGGCGGCGGCGGGGAGAGCGCGACCGCCGCGGTCCTGGGCCTCAAGCCCTACCTGGTGGGGCGCGACCCGGCCGGCCTCGAGGAGCTGCGCTTCCAGATCGCCAACCCGACCGCCTCGCTGTACAACAACCGCACCCAGCTCATGGCCGCGATCGAGTTCGCGTGCCTCGACCTGCTGGGCCAGAAGTGGGGCGCGCCGGTCAGCGACATCCTCGGCGGGCGGGTGCGCGACGAGGTGCGGTTCGCCTCCTACCTGTTCTTCCGCTACGCCAACGCGGCCGACGGCGGCGGCGAGGTTCGCACCCCGGACCAGCTGGTGGCCGAGGCGCTGGCGCTGAAGCAGCAGCACGGGTTCGCCACCCACAAGCTCAAGGGCGGCGTCTTCCCGCCCGACTACGAGCTGGCGTGCTATCGCGCCGTGGCCGAGGCCCTGCCCGGCGACACCCTGCGCTTCGACCCCAACGGCGTGTGGTCGGCGGAGCAGGCGGTCCGGTTCGCCCGCGCGATCGAGACCATCGCGAACGACTACCTCGAGGACCCGGTGTACGGGATGGACGGCATGCGCCGCACCCGGCAGCAGGCGCGCATGCCCCTCGCGACCAACACGGTGATCGTCGGCTTCGAGCAGCTGGCGGCCAACGTGCGCGATCCCGCCGTGGACGTGATCCTCCTGGACACGACGTTCTGGGGCGGCATCCGCGCCTGCGTGAAGGCCGCGGGCATCTGCGAGGCCTTCCAGTTCGGCGTCGGCGTCCACTCCTCGGGCGAGCTCGGCATCCAGCTCGCCACGATGCTGCACCTGGGCGCCGTGCTGCCGAACCTCGGCTTCGCCGCGGACGCGCACTACCACCACCTCAAGGACGACGTGATCGCGGGCGGCAAGCTGCGCTACCGGGGCGGCGCCATCGCGGTGCCCAGCGCGCCCGGCCTCGGCGTCACGCTCGACCGCGACAAGCTGGCCGAGTACCACGAGCTGTTCCGTCGCCTCGGCCCCTACCCCTACGACCGGGACCCCCTGCGCCCGGGCTGGGCGCCCCTCCTCCCCAATCAGCGCTGGGCGGATCCCGACGACGCCCGCATCCCCGCGCTGGCCGGCTGAGGAACGCGCCGATGCGCGGACCCGCGCGCTGGCTCCCCGTCATCCTGGCCTGCGCCCTGCTGGCGAGCACCGGCCCGCGCCCGAGCGCCGAGGACGGCTACGAGCTGTGGCTGCGCTACCGCGTGGTGGACGACACCGCGCGTCTCGGCGAGTACCGGCGCGACCTCACCGCGCTGGTCGTGGCCGGCGACTCCCCCACCCTGCGCGCGGCGCGGAACGAGTTGACGCGCGGGCTCGGAGGCCTGCTCGGGAGGCCGGTGCGCCCGGCGCGCACCGTCTCCGGCGACGGCACCGTCCTGGTGGGCACGCCGGCCGGCTCGCCGGCGATCGCCTCCCTCCGGCTGGACGCGGATCTCGCCCGCGCCGGGGACGAGGGCTACGTGCTCCGGGCCGTACACCTGGGGGCGCGGCCCGTCATCGTGATCGCCGCCAACCGCGACGTCGGCGCGCTGTACGGCGCGTTCCAGCTGCTGCGGCTGATCCAGACCCACCAGTCGCTCGAGCACCTCGCCGTCGTCGCCGCGCCCCGGGTCCGCCTCAGGATGCTCGACCACTGGGACAACGCCGACGGGTCGGTGACGCGCGGCTACGCGGGCGCGTCGCTGTGGGCGTGGAACAGCCTCCCCGAGTACCTGACGCCGCGCTACCGCGATTACGCGCGGGCCGACGCCTCGATCGGCATCAACGCGGTGGCGCTGAACAACGTCAACGGCGACCCCCGCTTCCTCACCGCGGCGTACCTGGCCAAGACGGCCGCCCTGGCCGGCGTCTTCCGGCCCTACGGGATCCGGGTGTTCCTCGCGGCGCGGTTCAGCGCCCCGGTGGACATCGGCGGGCTCGGCACGGCGGACCCGCTCGACACCGCGGTGCAGGCGTGGTGGAGGGCGAAGGCGGACGAGATCTACCGGGTGATACCCGACTTCGGCGGCTTCCTGGTCAAGGCCAACTCGGAGGGCGAGCCCGGCCCGCAGGACTACCACCGGTCGCACGCCGACGGGGCGAACCTGCTCGCCGCCGCGCTCGCTCCCCACGGCGGCGTGGTGATCTGGCGCGCGTTCGTCTACAGCAGCGCGGTGCCGACCGACCGGGTGATGCAGGCGTACGACGAGTTCGTGCCGCTCGACGGGAAGTTCCGCCCCAACGTCCTGATCCAGGTGAAGAACGGCCCGCTCGACTTCCAGCCGCGCGAGCCGTTCCATCCGCTGTTCGGCGCGATGCCCCGCACGCCCCTGATGCTCGAGCTGCAGGTCACCAAGGAGTACCTCGGCCAGGACACGCACCTGGCGTACCTCGGCACGATGTGGCGGGAGGTCCTGGACGCCGACACGTACGCGCGCGGCCCGGGCTCCACGGTGGCCCGGGTGGTGGACGGCTCGCTGTTCTCCCACCGGCTCACGGGGGTCGCCGGGGTGGCGAACGTCGGCGCCGACCGGAACTGGTGCGGCTCGATCTTCAACCAGGCGAACTGGTACGCGCTCGGCCGCCTGGCCTGGGACCCCGGCCTCTCGGCGGCGGCCGTCGCGGAGGAGTGGGTCCGCGCGACCTTCTCGAACGACACGGCCGTCGTGCGGCCGGTCACCGCGATGATGCTCGCCTCGCGCGAGGCGGTGGTGAACTACATGACCCCGCTCGGGCTCGCCCACCAGATGGCCTACGAGCACCACTACGGACCCGGGCCGTGGGTCTCCGGCGGCCGCCCCGACTGGATGCCGGTGTACTTCGCGCGCGCCGACAGCGCGGGCGTGGGCTTCGACCGCACGCCGGCGGGCAGCAACGCCGTGCGGCAGTACTTCCCGCCGCTCCGGCAGCGGTTCGCCAGCCTCGACTCGGTGCCGGAGAATCTGCTGCTCTGGTTCCACCACGTGCCGTGGACGGCGCGGCTGCGCTCCGGCCGCACGCTGTGGGAGGAGCTGCTGCGCCACTACCAGATGGGGATCGACACCGTCCGCTGGATGCAGGCCACCTGGGACTCGCTGGCGGGGCGGCTGGACACCGAGCGGTTCGATTCCGTGCGCACGTACCTCGGGATCCAGGCGGCCGAGGCGCGCTGGTGGCGCGACGCCTCGGTGAGCTGGTGGCAACGCTTCTCCGATCTGCCGATCCCGCCGGGGTACGAGCCGCCCCGGCATCCCCTGGAGTTCTACCAGCGGCTCGGCTGCCCGGCCGACGTCCACAAGCCGCGCTGCCCCGCCATCGAGGAGACGCCATGAGTCCGAAGGCCCCGCAGGACGCGTTCACACCCCGCCCCGAGCACCACTTCACGTTCGGCCTGTGGACGGTGGGCAACACGGGGCGCGATCCGTTCGGCGACCCGGTACGCGCACCGCTGGCGCCGGTGCGCATCGTGGAGCAGCTGGCGGAGCTCGGCGCCTACGGCGTCAACCTGCACGACAACGACCTGGTGCCGCAGGGCGCGACGGCGGCCGACCGGGACCGGATCGTGCGCGAGTTCAAGGCCGCGCTCGCGGCGAGCGGCATGAAGGTCCCGATGGCGACCACCAACCTGTTCGGCGACCCGGTGTTCCGCGACGGTGCCTTCACCAGCAACGACGCGAAGGTGCGCGCCTACGCGTTGCAGAAGACCATGGCCGCGATGGACCTCGGCGTGGAGCTCGGTGCGGAGACCTACGTGTTCTGGGGCGGCCGCGAGGGCAGCGAGACCAATGCGGCCAAGGACCCGGGCACGGCGCTGAAGTGGTTCCGCGAGGCGCTCAACTTCCTGTGCGACTACGCCCGCTCGCAGAAGTACGCGCTCCGGTTCGCGCTCGAGGCGAAGCCGAACGAGCCGCGGGGCGACATCTACCTGCCCACCACCGGCCACATGCTGGCGTTCCTCTACACGCTCGACCACCCCGAGATGGTGGGGCTCAATCCGGAGGTGGCGCACGAGCAGATGGCGGGGCTCGACTTCTCGCACGGCGTGGCGCAGGCGCTCGAGGCGGGCAAGCTGTTCCACATCGACCTCAACGGACAGAAGCCGGGCCGCTTCGACCAGGACCTGCGGTTCGGCAGCGACGATCCGCGCGCCGCGTTCTTCCTGGTGAAGCTGCTCGAGGACGCGCGCTGGCCCGGGATGCGGCACTTCGACAGCCACGCCTACCGGACCGAGGACGAGGCCGGGGTGTGGGACTTCGCCCTGGGCTCGATGCGCACCTACCTGATCCTCAAGGACAAGGCGGAGCGGTTCGCGAAGGACGCCGAGATCCAGCAGCTGCTGGGCGAGCTGCGGACCCGCGGCGCGGCGGGCGCGGGCCGGACGGCCTTCAGCCCGGAGCGGGCAGCCGCGCTCAAGGCCGAGCGGTTCGACCTTCCGACGCTGCGCGCCCGCGGCTACGCCTACGAGCGGCTCGACCAGCTCACGACCGAGCTGCTGCTGGGGGTGCGCTGAGCTTCGCCGCGCCGTGCCGCGGTTCGTGTGGGCCGGCGCGGCGTCGCGCCGTAACCCGACCCGTCCCGTCGGGCTTCCCGGGGCAGCGGGGACCGGGCCGCTCCGGAGATTTCTTGACAGCGGCCTGGTGGCGCGTAGTATGATGGCCCGTATGGTGATCTTATCACCCGATAACTGGCGCTATCCGGATTGTGCGTGACCGGGTGGTGGCCGGGCCGTGGCGGCGGAGCCGGACGCGGCGCGCGCCATCTCCCATCGTGACGTCCCTCGGGAGGGTCCCTAGATGAGACAATGGATACTGGTCCTAGCCGCTCTGAGCGTGGGGGCCAACGCCAGTGCGCAGAACGTCGGTCGGCTCACCGGCACCGTGACGGCGGCCGAGGACGGGCGGGCGCTCGCGGGGGCGAGCGTCGCCGTCATCGGCACCAACCGTACCGTCTTCACCAACGCCTCGGGTGTGTATCTGATCGAGCAGGTGCCCGCCGGCGCGCGGCAGGTGCGGTCGCGGTATCTGGGCTATGCGCCCCTGACGCAGAGTGTCACCGTCGCGCGTGACCAGACCGACACCCTGAACTTCCAGATGGTCTCGGCGCCGGTGCAGCTCGAGGGCATCGTCGCGACCGCCTACGGCGAGCAGGAGCGGCGCGAGCTGACGGGCTCCATCGCGCAGCTGAACCTCACCGAGCTGCGAGACGTTCCGCTGCCCAACCCGGCGCAGCTGCTGCAGGCGCGCGTGGCGGGCGTGGACGTCGTGAGCAGCGGGTACCGCCCCGGGGCGGCGATGAACGTCACCATCCGCGGCGTCCGGTCCATCACGGCGAACAACCAGCCGCTGTACGTGATCGACGGCGTGCCGCTGGTGGGGGGCGGGATCGAGGACTTCAACCCCGCCCAGATCGCCTCGATCGAGGTGCTGAAGGACGCCTCGGCGACGGCGCCCTACGGCTCGCGCGGCGCGAACGGCGTGATCCTGATCACGACGAACCGCGGCGAGGCGGGGGCGGGCGGCGGCACCTCGAGCATCAGCTACGACTTCCAGTACGGCGGCTCCTCGGCCCTGCACTTCGTGGACCTGATGAACGGCCCACAGCTCGCGCAGGAGCGGATCGACGCGGCGCGCCTGGCCAACCAGACCGCCACGTGGGCGTACGACAACAAGCTGGTCGCCTACTGCGCCCTGAACGTGAAGACCAACCCCGTCACCGGCCTGCCCGACACGACGGCGGCCGGCACGACCACGTGGCAGGCCCTGCATCCGGGATGCGTCACGGGGACGGACTGGCAGCGGGCGATCTACCGCAACGGCAGCCAGCAGCAGCACCGCCTGAGCTACAACTCGGTGTCGGGCAACGCGCGGCTGTCGCTGTCGGGCACGTACCTCAACCAGACCGGCATCACGGTCGGGCAGGGGTACAAGCAGTACGCCGGCACGATCAGCTTCGAGAACACCTTCGGGCGCCTGCGGCTCGGCGCCACGGCCACCGGATCGCGCTCGGTGGCGGACATCGGCGGCGACAATTCGGTCTGGAGCGAGGCGCTCGCCAACAGCTCCCTCGGCGCGCCCTACGACAGCGCCGGGACGCCGTACGGCACGCTGTGCAGCGTCTGCACCCTGAATCAGCTGCCCACGGGCGATCCGCTGCGGGTGAATCCGCTGCGCGAGGAGCAGGCCTTCATCCGCCAGGACATCACCGACCGGTTGTTCGGCTCGCTGTTCGCCGAGCTGACGCTGCCCGCCGGGTTCGGCTACCGCCTCAATTTCGGACCTGACCTCCAGAACTTCAGCGACGGCCAGTTCCAGGGTGCGAACACGACGGTCAACGGTGGCAACCCGGTCGGCAACGCCCAGGCGGGGCTCGCGGCCCGGGAGAACTTCCGCCTCACGCTGGACAACATCGTGACGTGGAACTGGGCCCACGAAAACCACAAGGTGGACGCGACCGGGCTGTACAGCATCACCACCACCCGCTTCCAGTCCGACTCCGCGTCCGCCAAGACTCTGCCCTACGACTATCAGCTCTGGTACAACCTCGGCACGGGCTCGGCGCCGCAGCCGCCGGTCAGCAGCTACAGCACGACGGCGACCCGCTCGTGGATGGGGCGCGTCAACTACACGTTCAAGAACCGGTACAGCTTCACGGTGACGGGGCGTGAGGACGGCGCCAGCGTCCTGGCGCCCGGGCACCAGTTCGCGTTCTTCCCGTCGGCCGGCGTGAGCTGGCAGATCGGCGACGAGCCGTTCATGAAGCGGTTGCCCATCGCCTCGGACCTGATCTCCGGCCTGAAACTGCGGGCCAGCCTCGGCAAGACCGGGAACTCGTCCATCAACCCGTACCAGACCGAAGGCAGCCTGAGCCAGACCTTCTACAACTTCGGCAGCGCGACCGCCAACGGGTACGTGCCGGGCTCGATCCCGAATCCGAACCTCGTGTGGGAGAAGACGACCCAGTTCGATTTCGGCACCGACTTCGGCATCCTGAACAACCGGGTGAGCGGCACGTTCGACATCTACCGGGAGAAGACCAGCGACCTGCTGCTCACGCGGTCGCTGCCCGCCTCCACCGGCTTCACCTCGACGCTCCAGAACATCGGGAAGACGGGGAACGCCGGCTGGGAGCTGACCTTCACGACCGTCAACCTGACCGGGGAGCACAACGGCCCGCGGTGGACGACGGACTTCAGCTTCTCGCACAACCAGAACTACATCATCAGCCTCACGGGCGGCGTCGGCGACGACGTCGCCGACCGCTGGTTCATCGGCCAGCCGGTGAGCCTGGGCACGATCGCGTCCGGCGATCCGCTGCACCAGGTCTACTACGACGTCAAGATGATCGGCATCTGGCAGCTCGCCGACTCCGCGCTCGCCCGGCAGTACGGGGAGAAGCCGGGCGACATCCGGGTCGCCGACCTCAACGGCGACGGCAAGATCGACGGGTTCGACCGGGTGATCACGGGCAACACGTACCCGCGGCTGATCGCCAGCGTCTACAACCGCGTCACCTGGGGCGCGTTCGACCTCTCGTTCCTGCTCCAGGGGCGCATCGGCTACACCTTCCGGGACGGGTTCAGGATCGGCCAGAACCTGTTCGACCGCTACAACGACCTGAACGTCCAGTACTGGACGCCCGAGCGGTGCGACGGCGGCCCGGACCCGACGAAGTACGATCCCCCGCCGGGCATCACGGGGGCGCAGCAGGCCGCCATCCCGAACTGCAACGTGTGGTGGTCCCCCAGCGCCGGGCGTCAGCAGCCGACGTTCGACGACGCCGGCAACGGCGGCGCCTATGCCGCGCCGGGCTACCGGATCGGGACGCACTGGCGGGTGCGCAACATCACCCTCGGGTACGCGCTGCCCAAGTCGCTGGTGCGGCACGTGCGGGGCATCAGCTCCATGCGGGTCTACGTCGAGGCCCAGGATCCGTGGGTGTTCACCAGCTACTACGGGTACGATCCCGAGAACGGCAGCGCCAACGGTCCGCCGAGCTACCGCACCGTGCTCGTCGGCGCGACCCTGGGCTTCTAGCGCGAGACCACCTGAACCGAGGCTGACCATGAAGAAACAGACATACATCCTCCTGGGACTGGCTCTCGCGGGACTCACCGCCTGTGTGGATCTCAAAGAGAGACTGGTCGGGAACGTCACCACCCAGTACTTCGCGTCGGGCGCGGGCCTGGACGCCGCCGTGATGGGCGACTACTCGCTGCAGCGCGGGTTCTGGGGACGCGAGGAGGCCCTGACCACGACCGAATACGGCACCGACCTCGGGACCACCGGCGACCAGCCCAACTACAAGTACATCGACACCTACGCCGGCGGGCTGAACGCCGCCGAACCGATCTTCCAGTACCCGTGGGTCGCCTTCTACCGCGCCATCAACAGCTCCAACGCGGTGATCAACCGGGCTCCGGCCGTCACCGACATGGATCCCGTGACGAAGGCGACGCGCGTCGGCGAGGCGAAGTTCCTCCGGGCCCTGGATTACTTCATGGTCGTCCGGATGTACGGGGCCGCGCCGCTCTCCACGCTCGAGTCCCAGGGCGTGCTCACCTCGGCACACCGCTCGCCCGTGGACTCGATCTACCTGCTGATCGTCCAGGACCTCAGGGACGCCATCGCCGCGCTTCCGGCCGTGCAGAACAACCAGGGCCGGGCGACGAAGGGCGCGGCCCAGGCGCTCCTGGCGAAGGTCCTGCTGACCCGCGCGTACCATCCGTACCCGTACGAGCAGGCCAGTGGCGTCGTCCAGTTCCTGACCAGTCCCCCCGCGTTCCTGCGCGAGGCGGGTGCGACGTCCGCGACCGACTTCGCCGGGGCGAAGGCCGAGGCCGACAGCGTGATCGCCAGCGGCACGTACTCGCTGCTGCCGGTCTACGAGGACAACTTCTGCACCCGGATGGGCGCTCGCGGACCGGGGTCGTACTGCAACCTTCCCGGCAGCGAGAACAACTCGGAGCTGATCTGGTCGGTCCAGTTCTCGGCGGTGGCCGGCCAATACGCGATCGGCAACGGCAACACGGACTTCGTGTACTGGCTCTCGTTCTACGACGATCGTCAGGGCATGGAGCGCGACTGCAACAACGGCCGTGCGTTCCGCCGCGGCCGCCCCACGTTGTATGCCCGGAACCTGTGGCAACGCTGGACGGATTCGACGCACGCGACCGTGCTCGACAGCCGCTATGACGGCACGTTCCAGAGCGTCTGGTACGCCAACGCCACGACCACCGGCGCCTGCTACCAGACCCAGGGCGCCGGCCGGTTGGCCGGTTACAGCGTGGCGGCGAACAACTGCTCGTTCCTGCCGACGTTCGGCGGCACCGCCTGCACCAACGGCCAGGCCTTCGCCCTCGGTGACACGGCGATGTTCCAGCCGGGGTACGTCCTCGACGGCGCCGCCTCCTGCACGGGTGCCAATGGAGCCTGCTCGCAGACCAGCCGCCAGGCGCGGAAGTACGCGGTCGTCGAGCCATGTGCCGCGGAACCGTGTCCGGTCCAAACCGTGATCGGTCAGTACGACTGGTTCCGCTACCCGACGATCAAGAAGCTGCAGGACGATCAGCGGCCGGACTTCAACAACCAGGACGGCGGCCGGGACATTCCGGTCCTGCGCCTCGCTGACGTCTACCTGATCGCGGCCGAGGCCGCCTGCGCGGCCGCGTACGGCAATGCAACCTGCACGGGCACTCAGGGAGCGATCCTGACGGAAGTCACGCCGGTGCGGCTGCGTGCCGCGGACTGCCAGATCAGCCACGGCTGCTCGGCGGCCACGGAGAACGCCAACAAGATCCTGATCATGGATGCGACGCACATGCCGGCCACGATCGATCTCGAGTGGATCCTGGACGAGCGCGGGCGCGAGCTGATCGGCGAGTACCAGCGCTGGTTCGACCTCGCCCGCACCGGCCTGTGGCACCGCATCCCGGACGACAACTTCGAGGCCTCGCCCGCGCACGGCGGCTTCTTCAACGCGGCGAAGCACGACCTGCGGCCGGTCCCGCAGACCCAGATCGACAACACGGCCGGCGGCGTGTCGGCGTTCCCGCAGAACCCGGGGTACTGACCCCGCGGATCACCTCAGCCACCGGTTGACCGGTGTCTGACCGCAAGACGACACCTCCGGCTGCGACGACGTTGTCGCAGCCGGAGCGTCTCCGGCCCCGGCGCGCGGCGCCGGCGCCGCGCTACCGCGACCGGACGGCCCCCATCGAGCGGCGAGTGCGCGACCTGCTCTCCCGCATGACGCTCGAGGAGAAGGCCGCCCAGATGGTCGGCGTCTGGAACGGCAAGGCCGAGATGCTGGTGAACCGTGCCGGCGACTTCGATCCGGCCAAGGCCGCCGCGGCCTTCGCGGACGGCCACGGCCTCGGCCAGGTGGGCCGGCCGAGCGACGCCGGCGGGCCGCCGGGCCTCGACGCGCGCCGCAACGCCGAGCTGACCAACGCCATCCAGCGCTTCTTCCTCGAGCACAGCCGGCTCGGCATCCCCGTCATCTTCCACGAGGAGTGCCTGCACGGGCACGCCGCGAAGGACGCCACCAGCTTCTGCCAACCGATCGGGCTCGCGGCGACGTTCGACCCGGAGCTGGTCGAGGCGCTGTACACGATGACCGCGCTCGAGGCGCGGGTGCGCGGCACCCACCAGGCGCTGACACCGGTGGTGGACGTGGCGCGCGATCCGCGCTGGGGGCGCGTCGAGGAGACCTTCGGCGAGGACCCGTACCTCGTGTCCCGGATGGGCAGCGCCGCGGTGCGCGGTTTCCAGGGCGACGCCTCGTTCCGGGGCAGGGCCCGCACGAGCCGCGTGATCGCGACGCTCAAGCACTTCGCGGCCCACGGCGCGCCCGAGTCGGGCCTGAACTGTGCGCCGGCCGAGGTCTCGCCGCACACGCTGCGCGACGTCATCCTGCCCTCGTTCCGCGCCTGCGTCACCGAGGCCGGCGCGCTCAGCCTGATGCCCTCCTACAACGAAGTGGACGGCGTGCCCTCCCACGCCAACCGCTGGCTGCTGCGGGACGTGCTCCGCGGCGAGTGGGGATTCGAGGGCTTCACCGTCTCCGACTACTACGCGATCTGGGAGATGGCCGACCGCCCGGACACCCACGGCCACCACGTCGCCCGCGACAAGAAGGAGGCGGCGCTCCTGGCGGTGCGCGCCGGCGTCAACATCGAGCTGCCCGAGCCCGACTGCTACCGGCACCTGGTGGAGCTGGTGCGCGAGCGCAGGCTCAAGGAGTCCGAGCTGGACGAGCTGGTCGCGCCGATGCTGCACGCCAAGTTCCGCCTCGGGCTGTTCGACGACCCCTACGTGGACCCCGACGAGGCCGAGCGGGTGGTGGGGTGCGAGGCGCACCGCGTGCTCGCGCTCCGGGTCGCGCGCGAGACCATCACCCTGCTCAGGAACGAGGCAGGCCTGTTGCCGCTGGACCCGGCGCGGCTCCGTACGCTCGCGGTGATCGGCCCCAACGCGCACCGGCCGATGCTCGGCGGCTACAGCGGGACCCCCAAGCGGGTCGTCACGGTGCTCGACGGGATCAGGGCCGCCGTGGGCGACCGGGTGGACGTGCGCTACGCCGAGGGCTGCAAGATCACCATCGGCGGCTCGTGGACCGAGGACGTGGTGACGCCGAGCGACCCCGCCGAGGACCGGCGTCAGATCGCGGAGGCGGTCGAGGTCGCGAAGGGCGCCGACGCCGTGGTCCTGGTGATCGGCGACAACGAGCAGACCTCCCGCGAGGGCTGGGGGAAGAAGCACCTGGGCGACCGCGCGAGCCTCGACCTGGTGGGGCGGCAGCAGGAGCTGGCCGAGGCGCTGGTCGCGACCGGCCGGCCGGTGGTGGTCGTCCTGTTCAACGGCCGGCCCGCGTCGGTGCGCTGGATCGCGGCGCACGTGCCCGCGATCCTCGAGTGCTGGTACCTCGGGCAGGAGGGCGGCACGGCGGTGGCGGACGTGCTGTTCGGGAGCGTCAACCCGGGCGGCAAGCTGCCGATCACGTTCCCGCGGTCGGCCGGCCACCTCCCGGCCTTCTACAACTACAAGCCGTCGGCGCGCCGCGGGTACCTGCTCGACGACGTCACGCCGCTCTGGCCGTTCGGCTTCGGCCTGAGCTACACCACCTTCGCCGTCGAGCGCGTCCGCCTCACCCGCTCCGCCATCCGTCCGAGCGGCACCACCCGGGTCCTCGCCGAGGTGACCAACACCGGCGGCCGGGCCGGCCACGAGGTCGTGCAGCTGTACGTGCGCGACCGCGTCAGCTCGGTCACCCGGCCGGTGAAGGAGCTGAAGGGCTTCCGGAAGGTGTTCCTGCAGCCCGGGGAGACCACCACGGTCCGCTTC
Source organism: Gemmatimonadales bacterium (assembly GCA_035502185.1). NCBI lineage: Bacteria > Pseudomonadati > Gemmatimonadota > Gemmatimonadia > Gemmatimonadales > Gemmatimonadales bacterium. The sequence goes on along the minus strand of DATJUT010000058.1, from coordinate 24,672 downwards.
GACCTCGGGCCGGCGTCGCTGGCGTTCCACGACGTCCGGATGCGCGAGGTGGTGGAACCCGGCGCATTCACGGTGATGGTGGGCACCTCCTCGCGGGACGAGGACCTGCACACCCTCACGCTCACGGTGCGCGCGTAGCGGAAGGGACGACAGCCCGTCATGGCCGATCGCATCCAGAAGCTCTCGTTCGTGGAGAAGGCCGGCTACAGCCTGGGAGACGCGGCCGCGAACTTCGTCTTCATGACGATGATTCTCTTCCAGCTGAACTTCTACACCGACACGATGGGCATCGCCGCCGCGGCCGCCGGCACGCTGCTGCTGGTGGGGCGGCTGTGGGACGCGTTCTTCGACCCGATGATCGGCATCCTGGCCGACCGCACGAACACGCGCTGGGGCAAGTTCCGGCCGTGGGTGCTGTGGACCGCCGTGCCGTGGGCCGTGGTCCTGGTGCTGGCCTACACGGTGCCGCACTTCGACGCCACCCGCACGCTGGTCTACGCCACGGTCACCAACATCCTGCTGATGACCCTGTACTCGGCGAACAACACGCCCTACTCGGCGATGACCGGCGTGATGACCGGCGACGTGAACGAGCGCACGGCGCTGTCGTCGTACCGGTTCTTCGCGGCGATGTTCGCCCAGCTCATCGTCGGCGGCTTCACCCTGACGCTGGTGGCGAAGCTCGGGCACGGCGACAACGCGCGCGGCTGGCAGCTGACCATCGGCCTGTGGGCGGTGCTGTGCGTGGTGTTCTTCGTCATCACGTTCCTCACCACCCGCGAGCGCATCCAGCCGCCGCCGCAGCAGCGGTCGTCGCCGAGGGAGGACTTCGGCAACCTGCTGAAGAACCGTCCCTGGATCGCGATGTTCTTGCTCACCCTGACGCACTTCGTGTTCGTGGCGCTGCGCGGCGGCACGATGTTCTACTACTTCAAGTACTACGTCAGCGCCGACCGGCTCTACGACTTCCTGGCGCGCCTGGGCCTGGGCGGCGGCGCCGGCGGCGGCGGGCTGGGGCACTACCTGCTCGACACGTTCGGCCTGATCGTCAACCAGACCCACAGCAACGTCTCGTCGGTGGGCTTCAGCCTGTTCCAGATGTCGAGCCAGGCGGTGACCATCCTCGGCGTGCTGGCCTCCACCTTCCTGGCCATCCGGTTCGGGAAGAAGGCGGTCGCGATCGTGGGCTTCTCGCTGGCCACCCTGTTCCTGGCCGCGTTCATCCTGCTGCCGGCCGACGCGATCGGCGCCACCTACCTGCTCGAGTACGTGCGCGCCCTCAGCTACGCGCCCACCATCCCGCTCATCTGGGCGATGTTCGCGGACGTGGCCGACTACGCGGAGTGGACGACGGGGCGCCGCATCACCGGCATCGTGTTCGCGACCATCCTGTTCGCGCTCAAGGCGGGCCTGAGCCTCGGCGGGGCCATCGCGGGCTGGCTGCTCTCGGGCTACGGCTACCGGGCCAACGTGTCGCAGACGGCGCACGCGCTGCTGGGCATCCGGCTCTCGGCGAGCGTGTACCCCGCCCTGTTCCTCGGGGTGGTGGTGGCGTGCCTGCTGTTCTATCCGATCGGCAAGGAGCTGAACCTCCGGATCCAGGACGAGCTGGCCGCGCGGCGCAAGGCGTACGCACCCGGGGGCGCGGCGGCGTGAGGGGCTCGCGCCTCGCGCACGCGGCGGGGGCGGCGGCGCTGGTGGCCGCCGCCGGCTGCACCCCGCGGCCCCCGGCCCCGGTGGCCGCGCCGGCCAGCCTCGCCGCGGCCTACCACGGCGCGTTCCTCGTCGGCGCCGCCCTCAACGACGCCCAGTTCTCCGGACGGGACTCCGCGGAGGCCGCCCTGGTCGCGGCGCAGTTCAGCAGCGTCTCGCCGGAGAACGTCCTCAAGTGGGAGTCGGTCCATCCCCGGCCCGGCGTCTACGACTTCGACGCCGCCGACCGCTACGTGGCCTTCGGCAGGCGCCACGGGATGTTCGTCGTCGGACACACGCTGGTGTGGCACAACCAGACGCCGCGCTGGGTGTTCGAGGACTCCGCCGGGCGAGCGGTGAGCCGCGACACGCTGATCGCGCGGATGCGCGACCACATCCTGACGGTGGTCGGGCGCTACCGCGGGCGCGTGAACGGGTGGGACGTCGTGAACGAGGCGGTGGCGGACGACGGCACGCTGCGGCGGTCGCCGTGGCAGACCATCATCGGCGACGACTTCATCGCGATGGCCTTCCGGTTCGCGCACGAGGCGGATCCGGACGCCCAGCTGGTCTACAACGACTACGCGCTCGAGAACGCCCCCAAGCGGCAGGGCGTGCTGGCCCTGGTGCGGCTGCTGCTGGCGGAGGGCGTGCCGATCACCGGGGTCGGCCTGCAGGAGCACGACCGGCTCGACTGGCCGTCGCCGGAGTCGGTGGACACGACGATCGCGGCCTTCGCCGCGCTGGGCGTGAAGGTCCTGATCACCGAGCTGGACGTGGACGTGCTGCCGCGCGCCGTCGCTCAGACCGGGGCGGACGTGAGCCTCCGTGCGGCGGCCCGGGCGGAGCTGGACCCGTGGCCCGATTCGCTGCCGGACTCGGTGCAGCAGGCGCTCGCCCGCCGTTACGCGGCGCTGTTCGGCGTCTTCCTGCGGCACCGCGGGCGGGTCGCCCGGGTGACGTTCTGGGGCGTCACGGATCGCGACTCGTGGAGAAACGACTGGCCCGTTCGCGGGCGGACCAACTATCCTACGCTGTTCGGGCGGGACGGCCGTCCCAAGCCGGCGTTCGACGCGGTGATGGAGGCCGCGGGCGCCGCGGGGGCCGGCCCCTAGCGGGCGGCTCGAGTTGCGGCGCCGGGGGCGCCACGGCGCTCGAGCGCAGAACCTGGAGAGATCATGATCACGGCGAAGAGGACGCTCCGGCCGATGTCCAAGCAGAGCCTGGCCGACCGGGTCGCCCTCCGCATCAAGGAGATGGTGCGGGACGGCGGGTACGGACTCGGCGACCGCCTGCCCGCGATCATGGAGATGGCCCGGAGCTTCGGCGTCGGGCACCCCACGGTCCGCGAGGCCCTGACCAAGCTCGAGGCGGTCGGCGTGGTGGAGATCCGCCACGGGTCCGGCGTGTATGTGAGCCGCCGGGAGGACGCCCTGCTGGTCTCGAGTCCCGGGTACGCCCCGGTCGTGACCCGCAAGCTGCTGTCGGACCTGCTGCGCTCGCGGATGTCGCTGGAGATGCAGTCCGTGGCCGAGGCGGTGGAGCACCTGACGGCGCGCCACCTGAAGGAGATGCGGCGCCTGCTCGACACCGCGGGCCGGCACCTCGAGGACGACGCCATCCTCAACAAGGTGAACATGGCGTTCCACCGCCAGATCGCCGTCGCCTCCGGGAACAGCGTGCTGCTGCAGCTGCTGGACGTGCTGCGCGAGCTGTTCTCGCACGAGCAGCTGATGATCCTCGACATCTTCGGCTCGCGCGAGGCGGACCACCGGGGCCACCTGGCGATCCTGGAGGCCCTCGAGCGCCGCGATGTGGCTCTCGCCGTCTCCCGGATGCGGAAGCACCTGCAGGGCGTCCTCGACGCCGTGCAGCGCTGGGACCCGGCGAAGCATCCGGTATCCTGACGATTCGACCCGCCCGGAGGGCGGCGTGACCGACCCGACCCCGTCGCGCACCGGCGCCGCCGCCCTCCCGGCGCTGGCGCTCCTGGCCGCACTCCTCGCCGCGCCGGCGGCGGCGCAGACCGCGCCCGGCGACTCCACGTCCTACGTCGCGCTGGGCCCCGGGCCGGGGCGGTTCACGCTCTCGGCCGGAGGCCGGCCGGCTCCCCTGCTCGTCGGCCGTGGCGACTGGCCCGGCGTGATCCGGGCGGTGCGCGACCTCGCCCGTGACGTCGGCCGGGTGACGGCGCATGCGGCGCCCGGCGTCGTCGACACGCTCACCGGCGCCGGCGAGATCGTCGTCGTCGGCACGCTCGGCCGCGGCGGGCTGGTGGACAGCCTGGTGCGCGAGGGCAAGCTCGATACGGCCGGGGTGGCGGGCCGCTGGGAGGCGTCGCTGCTGCAGGTCGTCGAGCGGCCGCGGCCGGGCGTCACCCGCGCGCTGGTCATCGCCGGCAGCGACAAGCGCGGCACGATCTACGGGGTCTACGACCTGTCGGCCCGGATCGGCGTCTCCCCCTGGTACTGGTGGGCCGACGTGCCGCCCGCGCACCACCCCGCGCTCTACGTGCTCCCGGGCCGGTGGACGGAGGGCCCGCCGGCCGTGAAGTACCGCGGCATCTTCCTCAACGACGAGGCGCCCGCGCTCACCGGCTGGGCGCAGGCCACGTTCGGCGGCCTCGACCACCGGTTCTACGAGAAGGTGTTCGAGCTGATCCTGCGTCTGAAGGGCAACTACCTCTGGCCGGCGATGTGGGGCAACGCGTTCAACGAGGACGACTCGCTCAATCCCCGCCTGGCGGACGAGTACGGGATCGTGATGGGCACGTCGCACCACGAGCCGATGCTGCGCGCCCAGCAGGAGTGGAAGCGCCACGGCACCGGGCCGTGGAACTACCAGACCAACGACTCGGTGCTGCGGGCCTTCTGGCGCCAGGGCATCCGCGCCATGGACGGGCACGAGAGCGTCGTCACGGTCGGGATGCGCGGCGACGGCGACCTGCCGATGAGCGACAGCGCGAACATCGGCCTGCTCGAGCGGATCGTGGCGGACCAGCGCGCGATCATCGCGGACGTGACCGGCAGGCCGGCGTCCGCGACGCCGCAGGACTGGGCCCTCTACAAGGAGGTCCAGGACTACTACGATCGCGGGATGCGCGTGCCCGACGACGTCACCCTGCTCTTCTCCGACGACAACTGGGGCGACGTGCGCCGGCTGCCGGCGGCCGGCGCGGTGGCTGCGGATGCGGGGCCGGCGGTGGCGCCGGCGGCGCAAGAGCCGTCTCCGGCTGGGCGGCAGGTCTCGTCCGGCGCGCCGGCGCGGGCGGGCGGCTACGGCCTCTATTATCACTTCGACTACGTGGGCGGGCCCCGCAGCTACAAGTGGATCAACACCAACGCCATCCCGCGGGTGTGGGAGCAGCTCCATCTCGCGTACGCGTACGGGGTCGACCGCATCTGGATCGTGAACGTCGGCGATCTCAAGCCGATGGAGCTGCCGATCTCGTTCTTCCTCGACTACGCGTGGGATCCGGCCCGCTGGCCCGCGGAACGGCTCCCCGAGTACACCCGCCGGTGGGCGGCGCAGCAGTTCGGGGCCGCGCATGCCGTCGAGATCGCCGCGCTGCTGGACGACGACGCGCGCTACGCCGCGCGGCGCAAGCCCGAGCTGCTCGCCCCCGAGACGTTCTCGCTCGACGACTATGACGAGTGGGACCGGGTGGTCGGGGAGCTCGCGGCCCTCGCGGCCCGGGCCCGGTTCGTGGGGCGCGAGCTGCCGGCCGCCGGCCGGGCGGCCTTCGACGAGCTGGTGCTGCACCCGGTGCTGGCGCTCGACAACCTGTACCGCCTCTACGAGGCCGTGGCCCGGAACCGGCGCTACGCGGCGCAGGGCCGCGCCTCGACCAACGACTGGGCCGCGCGGGCGCGAGCCCTGTTCGGGGTGGATGCCGCGATCACCACCTGGTACAACGACACGGTGGCCGGCGGCAAGTGGCGCCACATGATGGACCAGACCCACATCGGCTACACGACCTGGGATCAGCCGCCGCGGAACATCATGCCCGAGGTGCAGCGGATCTCCCTTCCCGGCCGGGCCGAGATGGGCGTCGCCATCCCCGGCTCGGACCGGTGGTGGCCGGCGGACACGTCGGCGGCGGCGCTGCCGGAGCTGAACGCCTGCCGCGATCCGCGGTTCGACGTCGAGGTGTTCAATCGCGGCAGTACGCCGTTCGCGTTCCGGGCCGTGTCCGACGCGCCCTGGCTGGTGGTCGCGCCGGCCGAGGGCACCGTGGACAAGGAGCGCCGCCTCCACGTGAGCGTGGACTGGCAACGGGCGCCGGTCGGGGAGCCGCGCGAGGCGGCCATCACGATCACGGGGGCGGGCCGCCCGGTGGTGGTGCACGCGCGCCTGCGCCATCCGGCCGGCCCGCGCCCGCGCGGGTTCGTGGAGACGGACGGCTACGTCGCCGTCGAGGCCGAGCACTTCTCCCGCGCCGTCGCCGCGGCGCCGATCCGGTGGGTGCGCATCCCGGGCCTGGGGCGGACGCTCTCCGGGATCACCGCGTTCCCGGTCACCGCCCCGCGCCAGACGCCTGGCGGCGACGCCCCGCGCCTCGAGTACCCGCTCCACCTGTTCGCAGGCGGCGACGTCCTGGTCCGGGCGACCTTCTCACCCACCCTCGACTTCCGCGCCACCGGCCTCCGGTACGCGGTCTCGTTCGACGACGACCCGCCGCAGGTCGTGGACCTCGCCGCCGACACCACGCTGCGCACCTGGGAGCGGCGGGTCAGCGACAACGCCATCGAATCGGCGACGCGCCATCGCGTCGCGGCCGGCGACCACGTCCTGCGCTACTGGCTGGTGGACCCCGGCGTCGTGCTCCAGCGCCTGGTCGTGGATCACGGCCGCCTCGGGGCCAGCTACCTCGGCCCACCCGAGAGCTGCGGCCCGAACTAGGACCGGCGCCGGCACCCGGCACCCGGCCACTCCCGGAGAAACCATGCACCCACGCCTCGCGTCATGCGCGTTCGCCGTCGCGCTCATCGCGGCCGGCCCCGGCCCGCTCGCCGCGCAGACGCTCGCCCCCGGCGCCGAAGCCCGGTTCGACTGGTTCGAGTACAGCGGTGACGACTCGATCTACCGCGTCGCGCACGCCACGCACGGCGAGTACCTGAACCCGATCCTGGCCGGCTTCTACCCCGATCCCACGATCTGCCGCCAGGGCGCCGACTACTACCTCGCGAATTCGAGCTTCGCGTACTACCCGGGCGTGCCGTTGTTCACCAGCCGCGACCTCGTGCACTGGCACCAGATCCGTTCCATCCTCGACCGGCCGTCGCAGCTCGACCTCGACAGCGCGGGCATCTCGCGCGGCATCTTCGCTCCCAGCCTGAGCTGCCGGCCGGGCCGGATGTGGATGATCACGACACTGGTGGACCGCGGCGGCAACTTCCTCGTCACGGCGACCGACCCCCGGGGTCCGTGGTCCGACCCGGTGTGGCTGCATTTCGACGGCATCGACCCCTCGCTGTTCTTCGACGACGACGGCAAGGTCTACATCGTCAACAACGGCCTGCCGGAGGGCCCGCAGCTCTACGGCCAGGGGCACCGCGCCATCTGGATCCAGGAGCTCGACACCACCGCGCAGCGGCTGGTCGGCCCCCGCCGGATGATCGTGAACGGCGGCGTCGACATCGCGCGGCACCCGATCTGGATCGAAGCGCCGCACGTCTTCAAGAAGGACGGCTGGTACTACCTGATCTGCGCCGAGGGCGGCACGGCCGAGCAGCACTCGGAGGTGGTCTTTCGCAGCCGCGCCGTGTTCGGACCGTACGCCCCGGGTCCCGTCGAGCCGATCCTGACCCAGCGGCACCTCGATCCCACGCGGCCGTTCCCCGTCTGGGCCACCGGCCACGCCGACTTCGTCGAGACGGAGAACGGCGAGTGGTGGGCGGTCTTCCTCGGCACGCGCCCCTACGAGGACTACACGTTCAACACCGGGCGCGAGACGTTCCTGCTGCCGGTCACGTGGCGCGACGGCTGGCCGGTCATCCTCACCGACACGGCGAGCGTGCCCTACGTCGTGCGCGCGCCGAAGCTCTCGCCGGAGCGGCACCCGTACCCGCCGCTGACCGGCAACTTCACGGCGCGTGACGACTTCGACGCGCCCCAGCTCTCCCCCGAGTGGAGCTTCCTGCGCACCGTGCGGGAGCCGTTCGCCGACCTGATCTCGCACCCGGGATGGCTCACGCTCCGCGCGCGATCCGTCCCGCTCGAAGGCCCGGGGCAGCCTGCGTTCGTCGGCCGCCGCCAGCAGCACGCCTGGGCCACGGCCACGACCGCGATGCGCTACCGGCCGCTGGCGGCGGGAGACCGCGCCGGGATGGTCGCGTTCCAGGGGAGCGACGCGTTCTTCTTCCTGGGCGTCGCGATGGAGGGCGGGCAACCCGTCGTCGAGCTGCAGCAGCGGAGCGGCCCGCGCGACTCGGCCGCCACGACCGTCATCGCGCTGGCCCCGCTCGAGGGCCCGCCGGATTCGACGCTGTACCTGAGAATTCGCGCGCGCGGGGGGAGCTACGACTTCTCCTACGCCTACCGCCCGGGCGACTGGATACTATTGAAAGGGGACGTGGACGGGACCATCCTGAGCAGCAAGGTGGCCGGCGGGTTCGTCGGGACCATGCTGGGACTGTACGCCTATCGGCTGCAGCCGTGACCTGGTGCCCCCCCCGGGCGGCTCGTCGCCGTCGCCGGGGGGGGCGCTCAGGTCAGATCGGGTGGTCGTCCGGATGGGTCGCGATGTAGATGACGCCCTGGCTGTGGCCGATGCCCCACCTGGCACTGGCCGCCACGCCGTCGTAGTGGCGGATGTACACCACGCTCGCCAGCTGCACCACGCTCAGTGCGTCCACCCCGCCGAGCTCGTTGCTGTCGAGGAAGACGCGGACCTCGGACGGCGTGGAGAAGCTGTCGGGCCCTCGCCCCTGGAGCCACTGGGGCCGGAGCGCCTGCAGCGCCTCCAGGACGGTGCTGAAGCCCTTGCCGCTCAGGTCCCCGCTGGTGAGCACCTCGCGGTTCGGCAGGGGCGCGGCCTGGCCCGACGGATGACGCGGTGCGCAGGCGGCGGCCAGCGCGATGAGGGCGGCGGCCCGGATCAGGGCGGCGGGTCTGACGAGCGAGCGCATGGGACAAGCCTCCTCTCTGCTCGACAGTATGCGGACCGCCGCGCCCCCACGCAAGCAATGACGGCCCGCCCGGTGAGTCTGGCCGACGGGCGGCGCGGCGCCTATCGTTGACGCGGATCTCTGCGGGAGGGGCCATGCCGGGCACGACGATCCGCAGGACGGTCGAACGGCTGCTCGAGCTGGCCGACGTCGCGATCGACGGCGACCGGCCCTGGGACGTCCGGGTCCACGATCCTCGGCTGTTCGCCCGCGTCGTGACCGGCGGTTCGCTCGGGCTGGGCGAGTCCTACATGGACGGCTGGTGGGACTGCGAGCGGCTCGACGAGTTCTTCACCCGGGTGCTCGGGGCCGAGCTGGATCGGCGGGTCCGGCCGTGGCGGGACGCGGCCGGCGCGTTGTGGGCCCGGCTGGTCAACCTCCAGCGGCCGGGCCGCGCCTTCCGGATCGGCCGGCACCACTACGATCTCGGCAACGACCTGTTCCGCCGGATGCTCGACCGGCGGATGATCTACAGCTGCGCGTACTGGAAGCATGCCGGCACGCTGGACGACGCCCAGGAGGCCAAACTGGACCTGGTGTGCCGCAAGCTCGGGCTGCGGCCGGGGATGCGCGTGCTCGACATCGGCTGCGGCTGGGGCGGCACCGCGCGGTTCGCGGCGGAGCGGTACGGGGTCTCGGTGGTGGGGATCACGGTGTCGGAGGAGCAGGCCAGGTTCGCCCGCGGACTGTGCGAGGGACTGCCGGTCGAGATCCGCCTCCAGGACTACCGCACGCTGGGCGGGAGGTTCGACCGCGTGCTGTCGATCGGCATGTTCGAGCACGTCGGGCGGAAGAACTACGGCACCTTCATGCGGGTCGTGCGCGGCCTGCTCGCGCGCGACGGCCTGTTCCTGCTCCACACCATCGGCGGCAACCGCTCCCAGACGGCGACGGATCCCTGGACCCAGCGCTACATCTTCCCGAACTCGATGCTCCCGTCCGCGCGGCAGATCGCCGCGGCGATCGAGGGGCGGTTCGTGCTGGAGGACTGGCACGGCTTCGGTCCGGACTACGACCGGACCCTGATGCAGTGGCACCGCAACTTCCAGCAGCACTGGCCCGAGATCTCCAGCCGGTACGGCGAGCGGTTCCGCCGGATGTGGCGCTACTTCCTGCTCTCGAGTGCGGGCGGGTTCCGTGCGCGGAAGAACCAGCTGTGGCAAGTCGTGCTCTCGCCCCGGGGCGTGCCCGGCGGGTACTCGGCGCCGCGCTGATGGCGGGCGGCTGGCGCACGTTCCACCCGTTCCCGGTCGGCAGCTGCGCCTCGGGCGGATGATTCCGTGACCACCTGCATCGCCCTGCTCCGCGCGGTCAACCTCGGCGGCCACGGTCGGGTGGCGATGGCCGACCTGCGCGAGCTGCTCGCCACGCTGGGCTTCGACGACGTGCGATCCCTGCTCCAGAGCGGCAACCTGGTGTTCCGCGCCGGCGCGGGGTCGGCCGCGGCGCTCGAGCGCCGGCTCGAGGCCGAGGTGTCGAAGCGCCTCGGGATCGAGACCGACTTCTTCGTGCGCACGGCGGACGAGTGGCGGTCCGTGGTCGCGAGGAACCCGTTCCGCGAGGCGGCCGAGCGGGACCCGGCTCACCTGGTGGTGATGTGCCTCAAGGACGCGCCGGGCCCGGCCCGCGCGCGGGCCCTGCAGGAGACGATCACGGGCCGGGAGCTGGTGCGGACCGCGGGCCAGCAGGCGTACGTCGTCTACCCCGACGGCATCGGCCCCTCGCGCCTCACCGTCGCGCGCATCGAGAAGGGCCTCGGGACGCGCGGCACCGGCCGCAACTGGAACACCGTGATGAAGCTCGGCGCGATGGTGTGGGACTGAGGCCGGCCGCCGGCACGGAGGGCGCGTGGCACGCAACGTCGAGATCAAGGCCCGCGTCGCGGACCCGGCCCGGACTCGCCGGCTGGTGGCCGCCGCCGCGGACGGTCCCGCGGCGTCGCTGGCGCAGACCGACACGTTCTTCCGGGTGCCCCGCGGCCGACTGAAGCTGCGCGAGGTCGCGGGCGCGGCCGCGGAGCTGATCTGGTACGAGCGCCCGGACACGCCCGAGCCGGCGGAGTCGGCCTACGAAGTCGTGCGGCTCGCGGACGGACCCGCGCTGCGGGAGCTGCTCGCGCGGGCGCTCGGCCCGTGCGGCCAGGTCGTCAAGCGCCGCCTCGTCTACCACGTCGGGCGCACGCGCGTGCACCTGGACGAGGTGGCCGGACTGGGGCACTTCCTGGAGCTGGAGGTGCAGCTCGCCGCCGGCGAGCCGGTGGAGGCCGGCGCTGCCGAGGCCCGGGCGCTGATGGAGCGGCTGGCGATCGGCGCAGCGTCACTGGTGGCGGAGGCCTACGTGGACCTGCTGAGCCGGTGAGGAACGCCCTTCCCGCCGCCTAGGTGAACAGCGCCAGCAGAATGACCACGATCATCACGAAGGCGATCACCCAGGTGCGCGTGGGCACCTTCCCGGGCATGATGGTGCGCCTGCGCGTCGCCTTCGCGCTCGCGGCGACCTCCTGCGCCTGCGCCACGCGCATCGCCTCGGTGCCCAGCTGGCCCGACAGCGCCCGCATGCGGCGCTCCTCCGTCGTGCGCGGGATCCAGCGGCACCCGCACCGCTGGCACACGCTCTGCACGATGGTGTCGATCCCCTGACCGCCCCCCACCATGCCGCGGAAGTGCTCGGTGGCCTGCGGCTCCGGCACGCTCGAGCGCCTCACCGGAGACGACAGGATGATGGTCGCCCCGCACCTGGGGCACGAGACCGAGGGACCTGCGGCGGACATGCCAATACGGTGCACCGGGAGGGCGGGCCCGGCAAGGCGTTGGCCCGCGAGGTGCGGAACGGTCAGCTGTGCGCGGCCTGCGCGCCTTTCGTCACGGCGTGGACGGCTTGGCCAAGCTCGAGCATCGTGGCCGGCTTGTTCACCAGCCGGCGGATCCCGGCGGCCTTGATCGTCTCGTCGGGCAGCTCCTCCATGAAACCCGTCAGGAGGACGATCGGCACGTCCGGCCGCAGGTTGTGCACTTCGCGGGCGAGGTCGAGGCCCGCGAGCCGGGGCATCAGGTAGTCCGTGATCACCACGTCGTGCTCCGCCGGCCGCGACCGGAAGGTCTCCAGCGCGCGCTCGGGGTCGGTCTCCGCGACCACCACGTAGCCCAGCGCCTCGAGCCGGCGCTTGTTCATCCGCGCCAGCGTCGGCTCGTCGTCCACCAGGAGCACCCGCTCGCCGTGGCCCCGCGGCGCGACGCCGGCCTCGCGCTGCTCCTCGGCGGCGGACGCCGGGAGCACCGGGAAGAAGCACGTCACGCTCGTGCCGCGGCCCGGCTCGCTCGCCAGGTCGATCACGCCCTCGTGCGCCTCCACGATGGTGTGCACCATCGAGAGGCCGAGGCCCGTGCCCGAGCCCTTCGGCTTGGTGGTGAAGAAGGGCTCGAACGCGCGGCTGCGGACGCCGGCATCCATCCCGCCTCCGGTGTCCCGCACCACCAGCACCACGTACGGCCCCTCGTGCAGCCCCGGGTGCCTGCGCACGACGCTGTCGCGCACGTAGCGCGGCTCCACGAGGATGTCGAGCAGGCCACCGTGCGGCATCGCGTGCGCCGAGTTGGTGCCGAGGTTCATCAGGATCTGGTGAATCGAGGTCGCGTCGCCCAGCACCCACGGCGCCTCGGGATGGACGGTCACACGCACCTCGATCGAGGCCGGCAGCGTCGCGCGCAGCAGCTTCGCGGCCTCGGCGATCGTCGCGCCGATCTCCAGCGGGCGTCGCTCCGCGGGCTGGCGCCGGCTGAAGACCATGATCCGCTCGACCAGCTCCTTGCCGCGCGTGGCCGCCTTGAGCAGCTCGTCCAGGTCCGCCCTCGCGTCGGCCGGGCTCCCGGCCCGCCCGATCAGCTCGGCGTAGCCCACGATCCCGAACAGGATGTTGTTGAAGTCGTGCGCGATGCCCCCGGCGAGGGTCCCCACGGCCTCGAGCTTCTGCGCCTGCCGCAGATCCTCCTCCAGCCGGTGCCGCTCGTCCTCCGCCTTCTTGCGTGGGCTGATGTCCACGATGGACGCGAGGACGAACATCCCCTCGTCCGTCACGACCGGCGTCAGGCCGATCTCCACCGGCACCTCGGTGCCGTCCTTCCGCAGTCCGTACAGGTCGCGGCCGGCGCCCATCGCCCGCACCTTCGGGTCGGCCAGGAACGTGCCGCGGAAGCCCCCGTGACCCTGCCGGAACCGCTCGGGCACCAGCGTATCCACCGACTTGCCGAGCAGCTCCTCGCGCGGGTACCCGAACAGGCGCTCGATCTCGCGGTTGACGAGCACGATGCCGCCCCGGGCGTCCGTCATCAGGAGGCCGCTCGGCGACGAGTCCACGGCGACGCGCAACCGCTGCTCGGTGGCGCGCGATGCCTCGGGGGTCACGCCGAACACTGCAGGGATAAATCCGACCACGCAAGTCGGGTAAGGCCCTACCAGGCGTGGCGAGCCGCCTCAGGCACGACGCCGCGCACCGACGCGGGAATGCCGGACCCGCCGGCCACCCTAACGGGCCCCTGACGCCGGGACGTATGCTAGGGGGGAGGTAGGACCGCTGGTGCGGCCCTTGCGTGTGTTCGCCTTGTCGCGGTTGTGGAGGCTCGATGCGGATCATCCCGTACCTTCGCGGCCTGTCCCGCGGGCGTCAGATCGCGATCGGCGCCGCCATCCTGGTCGTCGCCGTCGCGGCCACGAAGCTGCTGGCGCGCGGGCCGGCGACCGCCGACCGCGCGGTGGTCGCGACGGTGGAGCGCGGCCCGTTCACGGTCACCGTCACCACGTCGGGCGAGCTGCGGGCCAAGGAGTTCGTGCAGATCAACGCGCCGGCCAACGCGATGCAGGCGCAGGCCTACCAGATGCGCATCTCCTCGCTGGTGCCCGAGGGCACCGTGGTGAAGCCCGGCGACGTGGTCGCGGAGATCGACCGTTCCTCGCTGGCCTCGCGGCTCACCCAGGTGACCCTGGACCTCCAGAAGGCGCAGGCGCAGCAGGAGCAGGCGATGCTGGACTCGACGCTCACGTTGTCGACGGCGCGGGAGGCGATCCGCAACGACGAGCTGGACCTCGAGGCCAAGCGGCTCGCGAAGGAGCAGGCCGTCTACGAGGCGCCCACGGTCCAGCGCCAGACCCAGATCGACTACGAGCGCGCCGAGCGCGCCCTGGCGCAGGCGCACAGCGACCTCCAGACCCGCACCGAGCAGGCGCAGGCCAAGATGCGGGAGGTCGGCGCCGACGTGGAGCGGCAGCGGAGCCAGCTGCAGATCGTGCAGGACGTGCTGGCGGGGTTCACGATCCGCGCCCCGTCGCCGGGGATGGTCATCTACGTGAAGGAGTGGAACGGCAAGAAGCGCACGGCCGGCTCGCAGGTGAACGCGTGGGACCCCGGGGTCGCGACGCTGCCGGACCTGACGCACATGGAGTCGGTCACCTACGTCAACGAGATCGACGTGCGGCGGCTCGCCGTGGGGCAGCCGGTGACGATCACGCTCGACGCCGATCCCACCAAGAAGCTCAGCGGCACCGTGGCCAGCGTGGCCAACGTCGGCGAGCAGCGCCCCAACACCGACGCCAAGGTGTTCGAGGTCCACGTCACCGTGCTGCAGTCCGACACCACGCTGCGGCCCGGGATGACCACCGGCAACGCGGTCGAGACGCTGCGGCTGCCCGACGCGGTGCACGTGCCGCTCGAGGCCGTCAACGGCGACAGCGGCCTGACCTACGCCTACCGCCTCTCGGGCGCCCGGGTCGTCCGGCAGGAGATCGTGACCGGGCCGATGAACGACCACGCGGCGGTGGTCGAGCGCGGCCTGGCGCAGGGCGACCGCGTGCTCCTGTCGCCGCCCGCGAGCCCGGAGCGGCTCGCGCTGGTGCGGCTGCCCGCGGGCGCCGCGCCGCTTCCCGCGCGCACCGACAGCGCGCGCGCCCGGCCGGCCCCGGCCCGCGACGCCACGGCCCCGCGGCGCTGACCGTGCGTCTCGATCGCGCGGCGCTGGCGCGGCTGGGCCGGGAGATCGCCGGCCACGTGGCCTTCAGCGGCCGCACCGCGGTGGTGGCCGTCGGCCACAACCGCCTGCGCGCCGCGCTCACCTCGCTGGGCATCCTGTTCGGCGTCGCCTCGGTCATCGCCATGCTCGCCATCGGCTCCGGCGCCGAGCGGGAGATCCTGGAGCAGATGCGGCTGCTGGGCTCCAACAACGTCGTGGTGACGCCGCTGGTCGAGCAGCACGAGGGCCCGGTCGAGGCGAAGGACGAGCGACAGGTGAGAAAGTGGTCGCCGGGCCTCACCTACGCCGACGCCCAGGCGATCCCGCTGGAGATCCCGGCCGTCGAGGCCGCCGCGGCGGAGGTGGTGGTGAACAGCACGATCACCCGCGAGGGCCGGAGCCGCTCGGGCAAGGTCGTCGGCGTGGACACGGCGTATTTCCGCCTCACCAACCTCGAGCTCGCCTCCGGCCGGTGGTTCAGCCCCCTCCAGGTGGCGCAGGGCCTGCCGGTGGCCATCATCGGCAACGGCGTGCGGTCGCGGTTCTTCACCACCGAGGGCGCGCTCGGCAAGCCGCTCAAGGTGGGCCAGATCTGGGTGACCGTCGTGGGCGTGCTCGCCGACCGGCGGGTGAGCAGCGCGACCACGCAGCAGCTCGGCGTCCGCGACGTGAGCATGGACGTCTACCTCCCGGTGCGCACCATGCTGCTCCGCTTCCGCAACCGCGCCGAGGTGACCCAGCGTGACATCGAGCTGGCGTCCCGCTACGGCGGCGCGACCCCGGACAGCGCGGACACCGAGAGCGCCGAGCAGCGCGAGGAGCGGCTCAACCACAACCAGCTGGACCGGATCATCGTGCGAGTCACGGACTCGAGGCTGGTGCCCGGCGTGGCCGACGTGGTGCGGCGGATGCTCACCCGCCGCCACAACGCGCTGGTGGATTTCGAGATCACCGTCCCGGAGCTGCTGCTCCGCCAGGAGCAGCGGACCCGGACCATCTTCAACGTGGTGCTCGGCGCCATCGCCTCGATTTCGCTGCTGGTGGGCGGGATCGGGATCATGAACATCATGCTCGCCTCGGTGCTCGAGCGGATCCGCGAGATCGGCGTGCGGCGCGCCGTGGGCGCCACTCGCCGCGACGTGCTGCTGCAGTTCCTCAGCGAGGCGGTGCTGATCAGCGTCGCGGGCGGGGTGGCCGGCATCGTCGCGGGCGTGGCGCTCAGCGCCGGCATCCGGCGCTTCGCCGGCATCCAGTCCATCGTGACCCTGGTCTCCGTCGTGCTCGCCTTCGGCGTCTCGATCACGGTCGGCGTCGCGTTCGGCATCATGCCCGCGTACCGCGCCGCGCAGCAGGACCCGGTCGTCTGTCTCCGTTACGAGTGACCCCATGAACGCAACTGACACGCGCCGCATCCTGCCCGCGCTGGCGTTCCTGCTCGTCTTCGCCGCCCCGCTCACCGCCCAGCAGCCCCTCCCGGCTCCCCCGCAGCCGCCGGCGCCGCCCGCCGCGCCCGGGCCGATCACGCTCCAGGAGGCGATCGCCCTGGCGCAGCAGGACGGCCACCAGGCCCGCGCCGCGCGCGCCGCGCACCAGGCCGCACGCTACCGCGACGCCGCGTTCCGGGACCGGCTGCTGCCGCAGCTGTCGTTGAGCGGCACGGTGCCCAGCTACAACCGCTCCATCATCCAGGTGCCGAGCCAGGACAGCGGCCATGCCGTGACCCTGTTCCTCCCGGAGGCGCAGACCACCACGGCGCTCAGCCTCCAGCTGGACCAGACGCTTCCGCTCACGGGGGGCAGCCTGTTCGTGTCGTCGTCCCTGACCAGGAACACGGTGACCGGGCAGAGCGGGCTGCAGCAGTGGTCCTCCGTGCCGTTCGTCGTCGGCCTGCGGCAGGACATCTTCCGGCCCAACGTCGCGGTGTGGGACCACCGCGTGCAGAACCTGCAGATCGAAGAGCAGGAGCGCGCGTACCGGGAAGCGATGGAGGACGTGGCGCTGCAGACCACCGGCCTGTTCTTCGCCGCCTACGCCGCCCGCAAGAACCTGGACAACGCCGTCACCGACGCCGCCGTGAACGACACGCTGTACCGGCTCAACACCGGCCGCTTCCAGGTGGGCCGGATCGGGGAGAACGATCTGCTGCAGAGCCAGCTGGCGCTGCTGCGGGCGCGCACGTCGCTGGACGCGGCGCGGCTGGAGTACGAGCGCGCGATCGCCCAGCTCCGCCTCGGCCTCGGGCTCCCGGCCGACCGGCCGCTCGAGGTGGCCGTCAGCCCGGACGTGCCGGACGTCGAGCCCGACACGGCCCTCGCGGTCGCGGAGGCGCTCCGCAACGCGTCCGCCGTGAGCGACGCGGCGCTCGCGGACGTGCAGGCGCGGCGCTCCGTCACGCAGGCGCAACTCGCCGACGGCATCGGCGCGACCCTCCAGGCGAGCTACGGCTACAACGCGACGACCACGGGCGGTTGGCGCCAGGCCTATGAGCAGCTGGCCGACGCCCGCCAGTTCACGCTGGCCGTGCAGCTGCCGCTGTGGCAGTGGGGCGCGCACGGCGCGGGCGTGAAGGCGGCGGAGGCCGACCGCGCCCGGGTGACCGACCAGAACGCGACGACCCTCGAGCAGCTGGCGTTCGACGCGCGGTTCGCGGCGCTCGGCCTGGCGCAGGCGCGCCGCAACGTCGCGCTCCTGACGGTGGGCGACAGCGTGGCCGGCAAGCGGTTCGAGGTGGCGTACAACCGCTACGTGATCGGGAAGATCACGATCGACAACCTGTACATCGCCCAGCAGGAGAAGGACGCGGCCCTCGTCGAGAACGTCGGTGGCCTGCGCGACTACTGGCTGGCGTACTACCGGCTGCGGCGCCTCACGCTGTACGACTTCGAGGCGGGGCGGCCGATCCGGTAGCCGTGGGACCTCGCGGCGCGGCCGATCCCGTGACGGTCGCTGCGGGGGCGGGCCCGCCCGCTCGGTCGTAGCGCGGGGGGCGGGCCCGGAGGCTCGCTAGTGCGAGCGCTGCCGCATCATCATCTGCTGCATCAGCTGCATGAACACCGCCTGATCGTAGGGCCGCGGCGTCTCGGTGATCTCGGACTTCGCGCCCATCCCGTGCGCCACCAGCACCAACTGGCCGGAATCGGGGGTGAGGGTCTTCACCATGCCGAACGGCAGGTCCGGCGCGACCCAGGTGTCGCTCGTGCCGTCGGCGTCCTGCACGTGCAGCGCGCGGAAGGTGCCGGCCGGGACCGTCACGCTCTCCCAGCCCACGACCTTGCTCGTGGTGCAGTCCTTGAGGGAGTTCGAGCTGGGCGCCTGCATGCCCGGGCCGTTCACCGGCATCTCCATCGCGGGCGCGCTGCCGAACTTCATGATCGTCGCGACCGGCGCGGCCATGCCGGGCCCGAAGCCCCGGACCAGCATCCGGTTGATCATGGAGACGGTGTCGCCCCCGCCTTCACCCCGTCCCATCGACATCCCGTGGATGGCGAACTCCATCCACAGATACGCCGTGCCGCCGCGGGTCTCCTGCCCGACGACGGCGATCCGCATCGAGCTGCCGGGCATCCGCCCGCCCTCGTTGCTGAACTGGGACCACGCGCCCACCGGCGGGTGCATCGCCCGGCGGCACAGGTCGGCGAGATCCTGGGCCCGCGCGGGCGGCACGGCCAGGCACAGCAGGACGGCGGGAGCGGCGAGCATTCGTCCCAGCATGGATCGTCTCCGGCGTAGTGGGTGTCCGGTCGGGGCGACGGCGCGTTACTGGTGGCGCCCGCCCTGCGGCATCATCATCTGCATGAACAGCCGCGGGTCGTAGGGCCGCGGCGTCTCGGTGATCTCGGACCTCGCGCCCGAGCCGTGCGCCAGCAGCACCATCTGGGTCGAGTCGTTCGCCCCGTGCCCGGTGCCCATCCTGACCAGGGCGAACGGAAGATCGGGCACGACCCAGGAATCGCCGCGGCCGTTCTCGTTCTGCACGTGCAGCGCCCGGAAGGTTCCGGCCGGCACGGTCACGCTCTCCCATCCGAGCACCTTGGCGTTGCGGCAGTCCCGCAGGGCGTCCGATCCCGGCGCGCTCCGGCTGCCGGCCTGGCTGATGGGCATCACCATCGCGGGGCCGCTGCCGAGCTTCATGACGACCTCGCGCGGCGCCGCCATCCCCGGCCCGATGCCGGGGACCAGCATCTTGTTGACCATCGTGATCGTGTCGCCCCCGCCCCCGCTCCGCGGCCCGCCCATCCGGAAGCCGTGCGCCGCCATTTCCACCCACAGGTACGTGGTGTCCCCGTGCGCCTCGGACCCGACGATGGCCATCCGCACGGTGGCGCCGTTCTCCCGACCGCCCTCGAGCCGGTAACGGGCCCAGGCACCGGCCGGCGGGTGCATCGCCCGGCGGCAGATGTCGACCAGGCTCTGCGCCCGCAGCGCGGGCGCGGCGAACAGCAGGCAGGCGGATGCGGCGGCGAGCCGGCGCAGCATGGGGAGCACTCCGGGGACGGGATGCATGGAATCTCGGCGGCGGGCGGGCGGCGTCAAGGCGTCCCGGGCGGCGCCGGCCGCCGGCGCGCGCCCCCCCGCGGCGGCGGCGTCCGGAGGCCGCGCTCCGCTTGACGCGTGGCCGATGGGGGCCGCACCTTTGCGGGATGGCCACAACCGCCAGCGCCGCGCCCGACGCCGCGTCCCTGCTCGCCACCCGCATTCTCGAGCTGGAGCGCGAGCGCGACCGGCTGATCACGATCATCGACATCCTCTCGGAGATCTCCGGGACGCTGCACTTCGTCGACATCCTCCAGACCATCGCCCGGCGGCTGGGCCAGACGTTCGGCCTCGACCGGTCGAGCATCTTCCTCGCCGACCGCGGCGCCCGCACCGTGCGGCTGGTGGCCTCGTACGAGGACCCCAGCATCCGCAACCTGGTGGTGGACCTGGCGCGCTACCCGGAGATCCGGCGGGCGATGGACTCGGGCGAGACGGTGTTCATCGCCGACGCGACGGCGGATCAGACCCTGCAGCACGTGAAGGGCGCGCTCACGCGCCGCAAGGTGCGGTCGATCACCGTGGTGCCGATCAAGTACCGGGAGGCGGCGATCGGCTGCATCTTCCTCCGGACCTTCAAGGACGGCGAGCCGCTGAGCGAGGGCGACATCAAGTTCACCCAGACCGTCGCCGACCTCACCGCCAAGGCGCTCCGCAACGCGCACCGCTACGAGAGCCTGATCAAGCGCACCCGCGGGATCGAGGCCGACGCGGAGGCCTCCCACCGCGCCGACATCGAGCGGGTCGCGCTGGTGGCCTACCTGCAGAAGCTGCTGGAGATCTTCGCGCAGCACGATCGGACGGCCCTCGAGCAGCTGCTGCCCAACACGTCCACCGCCGAGCTGCAGCGGCTGGTGGGCGTCACGATGGCGGTGCTGGCCGAAGAAGCCAAGGGCTAGATGCCCGATCCCGCCGCGCGGGCCGCCGAGCTGCGGCGCGTCCTCCACCGCGCGATCCACGCCTACTACGTGCTCGACGCGCCGGAGATGTCCGACGCCGAGTACGACCGGCTGTTCCAGGAGCTGCAGGCGCTCGAGGCCGAGCACCCCGAGGTCAAGACCCCCGACTCCCCGTCGCTGCGCGTGGGCGCCGAGCCCGCGACCAGCCTCGCCAAGCACCGGCACCTGGCGCCGATGCTCTCGCTCGCCAACGCCTTCAGCGACGAGGACCTGGCCGCCTGGGAGGAACGGAACGCGCGCATCGCCCCCGACGTGGTGTCGGCCGGCTACACCCTCGAGGTGAAGATCGACGGCGCGGCCGTGAACCTGACCTACCGGGACGGCGTGCTGGAGGTCGGCGCGACGCGCGGCAACGGCCTCGTCGGCGAGGTCGTGACGCCCAACCTCCGCACGGTCCCCGACATCCCGCTGCGCCTCCAGGGCCAGGGCTGGCCCGCGCTGCTCGAGGTGCGGGGCGAGGTCTACATGCCGCGCGCGACCTTCGAGGTGCTCAACCACAAGCGCGAGGCGGCGCTCGAGGCGCCCTTCGCCAACCCGCGCAACGCAGCCGCCGGCGGGCTGCGCCAGCTCGATTCGCGCGCCACCCGGGAGCGGGGGCTCCGCTTCTTCGCCTTCTCTGCCAGCGCGCCGGAAGCGAAGCTCGCCTTCCGGACCCAGGCGGAGCTGCTGGACGGGCTCCAGGCGTGGGGGTTCCGCGTCGAGCCCCACCGCCGTCGCGTGGCCGACCTGGCCGAGGCCCGGCACGCCATCGCGGCGCTGGAGCAGGAGCTGGACACGCTCCCCTTCGGGGCCGACGGCGTGGTGGTCAAGGTGGACCGCCTCGCGCTGCACGAGGAGCTGGGCAACATCGGCGACCGGGAGCCGCGCTGGGCCGTCGCGCGCAAGTTCGCGCCCGAGGTCGCCGTGACGCGGCTGCTGGACATCAAGGTGAACGTGGGTCGCACCGGCGCCCTCAATCCGTACGCCGAGCTCGAGCCGGTGGAGATCGGCGGCGTCACCGTCTCCACCGCGACGCTGCACAACGCCGACCTGGTGGCCGCCAAGGACATCCGCATCGGCGACTACGTCGAGGTGACGCGGGCCGGCGAGGTGATCCCTCAGGTCCTGGGCCCGGTGCGCGAGAAGCGCGAGGAGCTCGAGCGCCGCGGCGAGGCGCCGCGGCCGTTCACGATGCCCGCGCGCTGCCCCGCCTGCGGCTCCGAGGTCGAGGCGCCCGCCGACGAGGTGATGACCTACTGCCCCAACGTCTCGTGCCCCGGCCGCGTGCACGAGAGCATCTTCCACTTCGCCTCCCGCGGCGCGATGGACATCCGCGGCCTCGGCTACGAGAAGGTCCGGCAGCTGCTCGACGCCGGCCTCATCAAGGACGTCGCGGACCTGTACGCGCTCGAAGCCACGCAGCTCACGCCGCTCGAGGGCTTCGCCGAAAAATCGGCCGCGCAGCTGGTGCAGGCCGTGGCCGCGTCCAAGGGCCAGCCCCTGTCGCGGCTGCTGTTCGCGCTCGGCATCCGCCACGTGGGCGCCGGCGCCGCCGACCTGCTGGCGCGCCGCTTCGGCACGATGGACGCCCTGATGGCCGCCACCGGGGAGCAGATCGGCGAGGTGCGCGGCATCGGCCCCACCATCGCCGCCGCGGTCGCCGCGTTCTTCAGGGAGCAGCGCAATCGCGCGCTGGTCGAGCGCCTGGCCGCCGCCGGCCTGAGGATGGACGAGCCGGTGAAGATCGCGGCCGGCGGCGTGTTCGACGGGCAGACCTTCGTCCTCACCGGCACCCTGCCCGGCCTCTCGCGCGGCGAGGCGACCCGCCTCATCGAGCAGGCCGGCGGCGCCGTCACGGGGAGCGTGTCCAAGAAGACCACGGCGATCGTCGCCGGCGAGGAACCGGGCAGCAAGCTCGAGAAGGCCAAGACGCTCGGCGTCGCGGTGTGGGACGAGGCGGAGCTGCTGCGCCGCCTGGGCCGCTGACCGCGGGCGGCCGGGCGCTGGTCCGCCTCGCCGCGGTCCTGCTCGCGGCGCTCGGGCCGGCGCGCGGCCTCTGCCAGGCGCCGGTGCCCGTCGCCCAGGGCGCGCAGCTTCCCGCCCCGGCGATCCTCCCGCGACCGGACACCATCGCGCCGGGCCCGGGCGCCTTCGCGCTGCCGGCCCGCATCCACGTCGTCGTCGCTCAGCGCAGCCGCCGCCTCGACGAGATCGCGGCCTACCTGCGACGGGTGCTGGCGCACGAGACCGGCCTCCCGGTCGCGGTCGAGCGCCGCACGCCGCGCCGCGGCGACGTCGCCATCGCCCTCGACCCGGCGGCGGGGACCGGACCCGAGGCGTACACCCTCACGGTCGTGCCGGCGGGCGTCCGCATCGCGGCGCCGGGGCCCGAGGGCGTGCTGTGGGGCGTGCAGACCCTGCGGCAGCTGCTCCCTGCCCGGTCCGGCGGCGGGTCCGCTCCGGCGGGCGAGCGCGCGGGCGGCCCGGCCCGGACGATCGCCGCCGTCACCATCCACGACGCTCCGCGCTTCCGGTGGCGCGGCAGCCTGCTGGACGCCGGCCGGCACTTCTTCCCGGTGCCGTTCGTCGAGCGCTTCGTGGATCTGTCGTCGCGCTACAAGCTCAACGTGCTCCACTGGCACCTCACCGACGACCAGGGGTGGCGCCTCGAGATTCCGGACTGGCCGCGGCTGACCGAGGTCGGCGCGTGGCGCACCGAGGCCGACGGCACGCGCTACGGCGGCTTCTACACGCGCCGCGAGGTACGCGAGGTCGTGGAGTACGCGCGGCTCCGCGGCGTCACTGTGGTCCCGGAGATCGAGATGCCGGGCCACTCGGTGGCGGCCATCGCCTCGTACCCGTGGCTCGGGTGCACCGGCGACTCGATCCCGGTCGCCAACCGCTGGGGTGTCTTCCCCGACGTGTACTGCCCGCTCGGGAATACGTTCGGCTTCCTCGACGACCTGCTGTCGCAGGTGGTGGCGCTCTTCCCGTCGCGCTACCTGCACGTCGGCGGCGACGAGGTGCCGAAGGACCGCTGGCGGGCGTGCGCCGCCTGCCAGGCGCTGATGCGCGCCGAGGGGCTGAAGGACGAGGACGCGCTGCAGGGCTGGTTCACCGGGCGGATCGGCGCGTGGCTCGCGGCGCACGGCCGCAGGCTGGTGGGCTGGGACGAGATCACCTCCGCGCCGCTCCCGCCCGACGCCGTGGTCGAGGTGTGGCGCGACACCGCGACCATCGCCCGCGTTGCACAGCAGGGCCACGACGTCGTCGCCGCGCCCGGAGCGTACACCTACCTCGACCACTCGCCGGGCGACCTCACCCTCGCGCGGGTGTACGCGTTCGATCCGGCTCCCGCGTCCTTCACGCCCGCGATGGCCGCGCACATCCTCGGCGGCGAGGCGCCGCTGTGGTCGGAGCGGATCACCCAGACCAACTTCGACCTGATGGCGTTCCCGCGACTGCTCGCCTTCGCCGAGGCGCTGTGGACCCGCAGGCCGCGCGACCTGGCCGACTTCAGGCAGCGGCTCGCGGCGACCGAGGCGCGGCTCGGTGCCGACGGCGTCGCGTTCGGTCCCGAGGACCGCGACGTGCTCCGGATGACGCCGGTCTACGACAGCGTCACGGGGCGGTTCACGATGCGGGTCGCAGCCGGCGTGCCGGGCGTCGAGGTGCGCTACACCCGCGACGGGACCGCGCCCGCCCCCGGCTCGCCGCTCTACGCGGACTCGGCGCCGCTCGACTCCGCCGGCACCGCGCGCTTCCAGGGCTTCTACCGTGGCGGGGCGCTGGGCGACGGGCGCACGATCACCCTGGCCCCGAGCCTGGCGCGCGGCCGGCCGTACACCCTCGCGACGCCGCCGAGCCCCCGCTACCCCGGCACCGGGCCGCGCGACCTCACCGACGGGGCCGCCGGCTCGCTCGACTTCACCGACGGCCTGTGGCAGGGCTGGCAGGGCGCCGACCTGGAGGCGACGCTCGACCTCGGCCGCGCCACGGCGGTCGCCGCGGTGGAGGGCTCGTTCCAGCAGACCACCGAGTCCTGGATCCTGCTGCCGCGCGACTTCACGGTCTGGCTCTCGGACGACGGAGCCACCTGGCGGCCGGCCGGCACGGCCGCGAGCGACCAGAGCCCGCAGCGCATGGACCCTTTCCTTTATAGGCTGACGGTGACGCTGCCGGCCGGAGCCGCTGCACGGTGGATCCGGGTGCGGGCGACCAATCCCGGGCCGCTGTCGGCCTGGCATCCGAGCGCGGGAAAGCCGTCGTGGATCTTCTGCGACGAGATCCGGGTGCGGTGAGCGCGGGGACCGGCCGCTGCGACCGGCCGGCGCGACGCTC
>DATJUT010000057.1 GCA_035502185.1 Gemmatimonadales bacterium | reverse complement strand
AAGGTCACCGGCGAGCCGGTGAGCCCCGCCGACGTCGCCGTCAGCGTGTTGGCGCCGACGCTCGTGCCCAGGGTCCAGCTCGTCACCTGCGCGATGCCGCCCGCATCCGTCACCACCGCACTGGTGGGCGCGACCGTCCCGCCGCCCGAGGCCACCGCGAAGGTCACGCTCACTCCGCTCACGGGGTTGTTCCCGGCGTCCCGCACGATCACGGACGGCGGAATCGCCACCGCCGCCCCAGCCGTCGCGCTCTGGCCGCTGCCCGCGTTGATCGCGATCTGCGTCGCAGCGCCCGCCGTAGCGGTCGCCGTGAACGTCAGCGGCGAGCCCGTCAGGCCGGCCGACGTCGCCGTCAGCGAATTGGCGCCCGCCGTCGTCCCCAGCGTCCAGCTGGTGACCTGCGCGATCCCGCTCGCATTGGTCGTCACGGCGGTCGTCGGCACCACGGTCCCGCCGCCCGAGGCCACCGCGAAGGTCACGCTCGCCCCGCTCACGGGGTTGTTGTTGGCGTCACGCACGATCACCGACGGGGGCACCGCCACCGCCGTGCCGACCGTCGCGCTCTGCGCGTTGCCCGCGTTGACCGCGATCTGGGTCGCCGCCCCCGCGGTGGCCGTCGCCGTCAACGTCACCGGCGAGCCGGTCAGGCCAGCCGAGGTGGCCGTCAGCGTGTTGCTGCCGGCCGCCGTCCCCAGCGTCCAGCTGGTGACCTGCGCGATGCCGCTCGCGTTGGTCGTCACCGCCGTCGTCGGCACCACCGTGCCGCCGCCCGTGGCGACCGCGAACGTCACGCTCGCCCCGCTCACCGGGTTGTTGTTGGCGTCCCGGACGATCACCGACGGCGCCACCGAGACGGCCGTCCCCGCCGTCGCGCTCTGGTTGTTGCCCGCGTTGATCGCGATCTGGGTCGCCGCTCCCGCGGTGCCCGTCGCCGTGAACGTCAGGGGCGAGCCCGTCAGGCCGGTCGAGGTGGCCGTCAGCGTATTGGTGCCCGCGGCCGCGCCCAAGGTCCAGCTCGTGACCTGCGCGATCCCGGACGCGTTGGTGGTGACCGGCGTCGTCGGCACGACCGTCCCGCCGCCGCTGGCCACGCCGAACGTCACGCTCACCCCGGCCACCGGATTGCCGAACGCGTCCTTGGCGACGACGGACGGCGGCACCGAAACGGCCGTACCGCCCGCCGCGCTCTGGTTGTTGCCCGCGTTCACGGCGATCTGGGTCGCCACGCCGGCACTCACCGTGAAGCCGCTCGAGGCCGGCAGCCCCGTGACTCCCGCCACCGTCGTCGCGGGCGTCAGCGTGTAGCTGCCCGCCTTGTCCACGCTCAGCCCCGAGAACGTCGCCACGCCGTTCACCACCGACGCGGCGCCGCCGCCGGTCAGCGTCGCCCCGCCCGCCGTGGTCAGCACCAGCGTCACCGTCCCGCTGGCCGACGTCACGACGTTGCCGTGGGCGTCCTCGACCGTCAGGGTCGCCGGGCTCATCGTCGCCCCGGCCACCACGTTGCCCGGCTGCTGCGTCCACACCAGCTGGCTCGCGGCGCCGACGGCCACGTTGAACGTGCCGCTCGTCGCCCCGGCCAGACCGCTGGCGGCGGCGGTGAGCGTGTAGCCCGTCCCCGCCTTGTCGATGCTCAAGGTCGAGAAGGTCGCCACGCCGCTGACCGCCGCCACGCTCGATGTCCCACTCAACGTCCCGCTGGCCGGGTTGGTCCCGATCGCCACCGTGACGCTGTTGCTCGCCCCCGTCACCGTGTTGCCCAGCGCGTCCTGCACCGTCACCGCCACCGCCGGGCTGATCGCCGCGCCCGCGGCCACGCTCGACGGCGGAGTGGTGAACGCCAGCTTGGCCGCCGCGCCCGCATTGACGGCAAAGGGCGCACTGGTGGCGCCCGTGAGCCCGCTCGCCGACGCCGTCAGGGTGTAGCCCGTGCCCGCCTTGTTGATGCTCAGGTTCGAGAAGGTCGCCACGCCGCTGGTCGCCGCGACGGAGGCCGTGCCGGTCAGCGTTCCGCCCGCCGGGTTCGACCCGATCGCCACCGTCACGTTGTTCGTCGCCGTGGTCACCGTGTTCCCCATCGAGTCCTGCACCGTCACCTGGAGCGCCGGCGTCATCGCGCCGCCCGCCGTAGCCGTCGTCGGCGGCACCGTGAACGCGAGGGCCGAGGGCGCCGCCGCCGTGGCGGACGCGGTGAAGTTGATCGGGGGGATCAGGCTGCTGCCCGGCAGGCTCGCGCTGACGACGTTCGCCCCGGCCACCCGGCCGAGCTTCCACGACGTCTGGGCCAGGCCGGTCGAACCGGTGATCGAGGTGGCGGGAGTCACCGACCCGCCGCCGCTCACCACGTACCACGACACGCTGACGCCCGACACCGGGGCACCGGAGCCGTCCACCACCTTCACCTCGAGCGGCGTCGGCAGCATCTGGCCGGCCGTTCCGGTCTGGGTGTCGCCCGCCGAGCGCGAGATCGAGGCCGGCTGAGGCGGCGTGAACGACTTCTCGCCACCGCACGTGGAGGCCACGAGGATGATGGCGGCCAGGGAGAGGCTGGCACCGACGAGGCGGCGCGTGGCAGCAAACCGGTTCATGGAGCGACTCGGTTCCCGTTGACGGAATCGATCAGTGTGAGCATCGCGACGTGCCGCGGGCCGCACTCGCGGCTCGATCTCGAGTGGTCACGCGCGTTTGGGCGCGCGCCATGGACGCGAAGTTGGCCCGGCACTCGAGGGGTACCATCGCAATGGCTGTGCCACCTGTCGCGCCGCCGCAACTAGCACCCCTCGGCGGCCCGTGAGCCTCCCTATGTCATTGCGCGGCCGCGTGATACGCCGGGATCACCGACTTGCGGGCCATCTGTTGCCCACCTCCAACAGTTGCCGCTGCGCTATCGCGCTGGCGCGCCGCCCGCAGCGATTCGCAACTGTCGCAACCGGCCACGCCGGGCGTCTTCGACCGCCCGGGGGCGCGACGCTGGTCGCGCCCGGCCGCCCGCGACCGGGGTCCCCATGGTGCTCGCCTGGCTCGGCATCGCCATCGCCGCCCTGCTGATCGAGCTGATCTCGGTCGGCTTCATCCTGCTGTTCATCGCCATCGCGCGGCGGCGGCCACGCTGTCGTCGGTGGGAGGGGATCCGGGAGCTGTGGAAGGAGACGCCCGCGAGGCAGGGCCGAAGGGACTGCCGGCCGGACGAGCTGCCGCGCCGGTCGATGCGCCGCTGGCGCGAACTCCGCGCCGCCGGTCACGCCGGGGCCGGCGGCCGTTCCGCTAGTGCGGGCTCCGTGCCGCCGCCAGCGCTTCCATGCGCGCCGGCTCGTAGCACGAGGGGTGGGCGGCGACCTCGGCGCGCAGGTCGTCCGCGATGCGGCGGCCGTACCGCGCGGCGTCCAGCAGCGCCGCGGGCGCGTATCCCACCCGGCCGAAGCGGACGATGCCCTCCCGCTCGAGCCACGCCCGGCGCTCGGCCAGCCTCTGGGCGGCGTCCGGATGCAACCGCTCCAGCTCCCCACCCTCGGCCTCCGGGAGCATGAACTGCAGGCCGTACCAGGGCATGTGGAGGGTCCGCCACTCGCCTTCCTCCCGGCCCGGCAGCACCACCCGCTGGAAGAATCCGGGGCCGTGGACGGCGGTACGCACCGTGCGCAGGCCATCGGGGGCGACCACCTGGAGATCGTACCGCTCCGGGCGGTAATGGTTCGGCCAGTCCATCGCTTCCTGCACCCGATGCAGCAGGCTGTTGGCGTTGCTGTTGAGCAGCAGGACCTTGCCACCCAGGGCTTCGAGTCGGGCGTACGGCGTCGCGTCGCCGAACGGGGTCTCCGACCGCTCGTGGCCTTCGAGCAGCCGCTCGGCGAGCGGGCCCCGGGCGGCCACCGAGTGCGTGGGGTGAAGGCTGCGCCGGACGCCCGGCCACGTCCGGAACCGATCCGGGAGCGTCCCGGTGGTGACGGGCGCGACCGCAGCATCGAACGGCGGCGGGCCGCTCTTCACGTAGCGGTACGTGCTGTCGCCGCCCGAGAAGGTGGGCATCATCACAGTGCCCCGCTCGCCGACCGCGGCGCACAGGGCCTCGATCACGGTGTCGGCGCCGCGCACCAGGTACCCCACGCCGCTCAGCGAGCTGTGCACGCAGACGAGGTCGCCCTCGGCCAGACCGAGGCGCCGGAGGTCGCCGGCCAGCCGGCGGGCCGTCACGCGACGGAGGAACCGGTTGCGCCACCGGTTCCAGCTGCGCCTCGCCCCCCCCGGCAGCAGGCGCTCCTTGAGCGCCTTCAGCACGAGGCTTCCCGCTCCCAGAGCAGCGCGTCGATCAGGAACGCGGTGGCCCAGTTGAGGATCATCAGCCTGCCGTAGTCGCCGTCTACCGGCCACGACCCCGCCAGACCCCCGCGGATCGCCGGATCCGCCGAGGAAATGTCGTGGCGGGCCATCAGGTAGCGGTTGATGCGCCGCGCCGCGTCGCGATAGCGGCCCTCGCCGGTGCAGGTGGCGAGCCTGGAGAGCACGATGGACGTCTGGGCGCTGCCCGTCAGGCAGCACCACGTGGCCGCCGCCGAGAAGTCCGGCCGCAGCCGGCCGGGGAGGTATCCGTCCGGGCCCAGGATCGCGACCAGCGCGTCGGCGGTGCGGCGCGCGGCCGCGATCATCCCGGCGTCGCGCCGCAGCAGCCCGATCTCGAGCAGGCCCTCCATGGTGTAGGCGATCGTGTGCAGCAGCGGGCGCGCCGGCTCGCTCAGGCAACAGTCGCTGAACCAGCCGTTCGCGGCCTGCCGGGACAACGCGAATGCGGCGTTGCGCAGCGCCGCCTGGCGGAAGCGGTCCTCGCCCGCCAGCTCGCCCACCTCGTACAAGCCCCAAGCCGCCCGCACGTTGTAGACCGTGGCACCGGCGTGCGCGAAGCGCGAGTTGCCTTCCCGCCAGTTGCCGTCGGCCTCCTGCACCCCGACCAGCCATTCGGCGGCCCTGCGTGCCGCGTCGAGGAACCGGCCGGCGCCCGTCTCCCGCGCCAGCGCGGCCCACCCGAGGAGCACCTGCCCGGTATTGAACACCGCCGGGGTCGGAGGCTCGGTCACCATGCCACCCATCACCGCGCCGCACGGCATCTGCACGTCGATCTCCCAGTCGCCCATCCGCACGGCGCGCTCGTGGAGGCTCACGTCGTTCCATACGCGCCCCAGGCGCAGCACGATGGGAACGATGTAGCCCGTGGTCTCCGGGTAGCTGGGCAGGAACGACTTGCCGAACCGCGCGCCGTAGGCCACCCCGGCATCCGGGCCGGCGTCCTGAGCGCGTGCGATCCAGCCTGCGGCTTCGCGCAGGTGGGTCTCCACGTCCAGGTTGTCGTGGAGCCCGCTGTAGATCTTCGCGTAGCGGCGCGTCTCAACGGCGCGCCCGACCGTGCTGAGCAAGCGACCGGCGCCGAACATGACCCTTCCGCGGCTGGTTGACTTGAGGTCAATCTCGCAGGACCCGTGCCAGGAGCGCCACCCGGCGACGGCCGGAGCCTGGCGGGTGAGCGGGAGGGGCCGGGGGCCGGCGCTACGCGTCGGTCAGTGGATGTCCCTGAGGATGGTCTCGCCCTTCACGAACCACGACAGGCCGAACGCCCACAGCGCCGCGGTCTCGAGCCAGAAGACCGGGTGGAGCGCGTCGAAGACCGCCGTGCCGAGAGCCGCGTAGCTGAGCCCGATCGCCCCGATGCACAGCAGCATGACGACGCCGCAGACGCGGTAAACGGTGTTGCGCATGCGCTTGCGGTTGGTCGGCGCGCCTTCCGACCGGGTGAACAGGAACAGCGAGAAGTAGGCGAGCACGAGGAACAGCGCGAGGGCCGCAGTGAAGTGGACGGTCCGCTCCATCCTGGAGCCGGTGTTGGGGAACAGTGCCACCGCCAGTGCGAACACGCAGGCGAGATTCCCCGCGACGTCGTCCCGCCGGTCGTAACCGCGGTAGGTGAACAGGAACCAGGCGATGGTGAACAGGATCCCGACGAACGCGTCGCGGGTGCGCAGGGCGTAGTAGTCGCTGATGGACGGCTGGAAGTGCACGCAGCCGCACAGCGCGAAGCCCCACACGGCCAGGACGACCGGGAGCGCGACGCCCAGCACGCCCACGACCCGCCGCAGCGTCCGATAGGAGACGAGATCGTCCTCGCGGTCGCCGTATCTCGCCATGTCCGAAACTATCGCCCGGCGTCGGCCGGGCCGCCAGGGAGCCGGCGGTTGACCCGGGAGCGGCATTGCCGTACCCTAAGCCGACCTCGGCTTGGACCACCCACACGGCGACGAAGTCGACGCACTCGGATCCCCCTACGAGCCCGGGCATCGGTCGCAAGACCATGGCGGTCGTGCGCTCGCTGTACGAGCGCCAATCCCTGGTGCTGGTGCGCCACCTCTACGAGCGCATGCGCCGGCGCACCCTCCTCTACCGCTGGCTGGCGGTCGCCGCTGCGGTCGCCGCGATCGGCATCGGCGTGCGGCTGTACGTCGTCAACCGCCGCATCGAGACGATCCGCCGCCAGGCCGCCGACGTGTTCTACCGCATGAAGACGCTGGAGCTCGAGGTGGCGCACCTGCAGCCCGGCACGGCCGAGCGCAAGGAGTATGCGGACCAGCGCGCCCGCCTGGAGGGCGTGTACGCGGACTGGAACGGCCAGCTCGACAAGGCGAGCAGCGATCCCGGCGACGTGCGGGCCATCCGCGCGGCCGTCGCGCGGCTCGGTGAGGCGCCGATGCTCGTGTCGGACGGCTTCATCAGCGACGTACGCCAGCGCGTGGCGCAGTGGCGCCGCACCTCCGAGTTCAGCAGCGCCCTGCGCACGGCGACCGACCGCGGCTACCCGGCGCTGATCGAGTCGGTGCTGACCGCGAACAGCCTGCCCAGGGACCTCGTGTATCTCGGCTTCCAGGAGAGCCGCTTCCGGCCGGCGGCCGTCGGCCCGGACACGCGCTTCGGCATCGCCAAGGGAATGTGGCAGCTGCTGCCGTCGACGGCGCGGGAGTACGGCCTGCGGGTGGGGCCGCTGGTGGGCCAGCCGCGCTACGATCCGCGCGACCAGCGGTACGACGTCGCCCTCGCGACCAAGGCCGCGGTGAAGTACATGGGCGACCTCTACATGGTGGACGCCCAGGGGTCCGGGCTGCTGGTGATGGCGAGCTACAACGCCGGCCAGACGCTGGTCCGGCGCCTGCTCCTTTCCCTCCCAGCCACGCCGCAGGACCGCAACTTCTGGCAGGTGCTCGAGCACCACCGCGACGACATCCCCGACGAGACGTACGGCTACGTCGTGGGCATCGTCGCCGCAGCGGCCGCGGCCGCCGATCCCCAGGCGTTCGGCCTGCGGGGACTGTAGGCCGGCGGCACTCACGGCATCAGGGCCGCGCACGATCCCGGCATCCGGTGAACCGGCGCGGTACGACGGGAGACCCGCCATGCGTTCCCACCGACTCGACACCACGGCAGCGCCGACGCGGCACCGGCCGCTGCGCGCCTCCGCGTTCACCGCCGCGGCCCTGCTCCTCGGAACGGCCGCCGCCGCGTGCACGGCCGCCGGGCGACCGGCGCCGCGGGCCACGCCGTTCGCCCTCGGCGCCGACGTCTCGTTCCTCGACTCGCCGATGCGAGGCCACCCGCCGCGCACTTACCAGGAGAACGGCCGGGCGGGCGACGAGCTGACCATCCTGCAGCACCACGGCTGGAACGCGTTCCGGCTGCGCGTGTTCGTCTCGCCGGTGCGCCAGGCGCCGGACAACTCGCTCGAGAACACCATCCCGCTGGCGCGGCGCATCAAGGCGGCCGGGGCGGTCTTCCTGCTGGACCTCCACTACTCGGACACCTGGGCCGACCCGCAGCACCAGGAGATTCCCGTCGCGTGGCGGGGCCTGAGCTTCGACTCGCTGGAGCAGCAGGTCGAGCGCTACAGCCGGGACGTCATCACGGCGCTCAAGGACGCGGGCGCGATGCCCGACTGGGTGCAGGTCGGCAACGAGATCACCCGCGGCACGCTGTGGCCGCTCGGCCAGGTGGAGGAGCCGGGCGACACCGCGTACCTGCCGCCGCCGCCCTACGACTCGACGCTGCAGTGGGACCACCTGACGCGCATCCTCAAGGCGGGCATCCGCGGCGTGCAGGAAGGCGCCGGCGACACGCCGCCCCGGATCGCGATCCACATCGACCGCGGCGGCGACTGGCCGAAGACCAAGTGGTTCTTCGACCACCTCGAGGCCGCGCACGTGGACTACGACATCATCGCCGAGAGCTTCTACCCGGAGTGGGGCCATGGCACACTCGAGGAGCTGGTGACCAACATGGACAGCTGCGCTGCGCGCTACCACAAGGACTTCCTGGTCGCCGAAACGGGCTACGGCAACTCCCACGTGGTGAACAACCCGGACATGATGTGGCCCCTGACACCCCAGGGACGCGTCCAGTTCATGGCGGACCTGATCAACACGATGAAGCAGGCGCCGCGCGGCATCGGCGCGATGTACTGGGCGCCCGAGTTCGGGGCGTGGAACGAGGACGGCACCCCGGGGCCCGTGGTGTTCGTCCTGGATTCGCTGCCCGCGCTGCGGGCGCGTCCCGCGAGCCACGCGCCGGCGGAGGTGCATCCGTGAGCCCGTCCACGCGCCGCATCCGGCTGTGGCTGATCCTGCTGGCCGCCGTCGTTCTCGCGCTGATCGTCGTGCCGTCGCTCGCGGGCCTCCTCACCGACTGGTGGTGGTTCCGGGAGGTCGGCTTCCAGGTCGTCTTCACCCGCTCGGTGCTCGCGCGGGGCGACCTGTTCCTGGCCGGGTTCGCCGTCACGGCGCTGATCCTGCACCTGAACCTGCGGGTCGCGCAGCGCGGCATCGTCCTCAACCCGGTGGTGATGCGGGTGGGGCCCTCGACGCCGCAACTCGACGTGTCGCGCTCGGTGCGGCGGGCGAGCCCGTGGATCGTGGTGGTGCTGGCGTTCTTCGCCGGCCTCGCGGCCACGTCGCTGTGGGACGTGGCGCTGGCGGCGATGAACCGCACGCCGTTCGGCGTGACGGACCCGGTGTTCGGGCGCGACGTCGGCTTCTACGTCTTCACTCTGCCGGCTCTCGCGGCGGTGCTCGCGTACCTGTTCGCGCTCCTGTTCCTCGCCTTGCTGCTGCTCCTGGTGGTGTACGCCCTGCGCGGCGCCTTCACCGTCCGCGGCCGCGCCGCGCACGTCGAGCGGCGCGCGGGCATCCACCTGGCCGCCGTGCTCGCGGCGCTGTTCCTCGTCGCCGCCGCGCAGCTGTGGCTGGTGGACGCCTCGAACCTGCTGTACTCGACCACCGGCCCGCTGGTCGGCGCCAGCTACACGGACCTCCACGCCAGCCTGCCGGCGCTGCGGCTGTGCGCCGTCGCGGCGGTGGCGGCCGCCGCCGCGGTGCTCGTCGGCGGGCTGCGCGAGCGGCTGCTCCGCCACGCGCTGTTCGCCATCGGCGGCTACGCGGCCATCGCCGTGCTCGGGCGCGGCCTGGTCCCCCTGGTGATGCAGAAGTTCGTGGTGGCGCCCACCGAGCTGACGCGGGAGACGCCGTACCTGCGCGCCCACATCGCCGCCACCCGGGCGGCCTGGGGCCTCGACGGCGTCGAGGTCCGGGACCTCGGCAGCGAGACGCCGCTCACGCTGGCCACCCTCAGGGCCAACACGCCCACCATCGAGAACGTGCGGCTGTGGGAGCGCGACCCCCTGCTGCAGACCTTCGGCCAGCTGCAGGAGATCCGGACCTACTACGACTTCGTCTCGGTGGACGACGACCGCTACTGGATTGACGGGAAGTACCGCCAGATCCTGCTCTCGCCGCGCGAGCTGAACCCGGCCTCGCTGCCCACGCGCACGTTCATCAACGAGCACCTCACCTTCACCCACGGGATGGGCCTCACGCTCGGCCCCGTGAACCAGTCCACCGCCGAGGGACTGCCGGTGCTGTTCGTGAAGGACCTGCCGCCCACCTCGAGCGTCTCGCTGAACGTCACCCGCCCGCAGATCTACTACGGCGAGCTGGACGACGACTACGCCTTCGTGGGCACCCGTCAGCGGGAGTTCGACTACCCGTCGGGCGACGCGGACGTCTACGCCGCCTACACCGGCACGGGCGGCGTGCGGGTCGGCAACGTCTGGCGCAAGCTCCTGCTGGCGGTGCGGTTCGGCTCGTCGAACGTGCTCTTCTCGCAGGACATCACCAGCGACAGCCGGGCG
Source organism: Gemmatimonadales bacterium (assembly GCA_035502185.1). NCBI lineage: Bacteria > Pseudomonadati > Gemmatimonadota > Gemmatimonadia > Gemmatimonadales > Gemmatimonadales bacterium. The sequence continues at coordinate 39,846 of DATJUT010000057.1, read as the reverse complement.
CTCTACAACCGCGAGATCCTGGGCCGGGCGCAGAAGGCCCTGCCGTTCCTGACGTTCGATCCGGATCCGTACCTCGTGATCACGCCGGCGGGCCGGCTCGAGTGGATCCTCGACGGCTACACCTCGACCGACCGCTACCCGTACGCCCAGCGGCTCGTCGACGGCACCAGCTACATGCGCAACAGCGTCAAGGTCGTGATCGACGCGTACGACGGCTCGCTCAAGGCGTTCGTCAGCGCCCCGGCCGATCCGCTGGTCCGCACCTGGGCACGCGTGTTCCCCGGCATCCTCGCGCCCCTGGACAGCTTCCCGGCCGACCTCAAGCCGCACCTCCGGTACCCGGACCAGATCTACCGCATCCAGACCGGGCTCTACGCCACCTACCACATGGACGCGCCGGTGGACTTCTACCACCGCGAGGACCAGTGGCAGATCCCGATCGTGAACCGGTCCACCGGCGGAGCGGTGCCCTTCATGCGCCACATCATCATGAAGCTGCCGGGCGAGGCGCAGGAGGAGTACGTGTACATGGTGCCGTTCACGCCGCGCGGGAAGGACAACCTCGCGGCGTGGATGGTGGCGCGGAACGACGGCGCGGAATACGGGAAGCTGCGGGTCTACCGCCTGTCGCGGCAGACGCTGGTCTTCGGCCCGACGCAGATCGAGAACCGCATCAACCAGAACACCGAGATCTCGCAGCAGGTCTCGCTGTGGGACCAGCACGGCTCCCAGGTCATCTGGGGCGACCTGCTGGTGATCCCGATCGGGACGTCGCTGCTGTACGTGCAGCCCCTGTACCTGCGCGCCGCGGGCGGGAAGATCCCCGAGCTCAAGCGCGTGGTCGTGGCCTACCAGAACGAGGTGGCGATGGCGGAGACGCTGGACGGCGCGCTGAGCGAGCTGTTCGGCGGGTCGGCGGGACCGCGCGCCGAAGCCGTGCCGGCCGCGGCGGCGACCTCCGCGGGCGACACCCAGCAGGCGCTGGTCGCCGAGGCGCGGCAGCACTACGCCGACGCGATGGCGGCGCAGCGCGCCGGCGACTGGGCCCGCTACGGCGAGGAGATCAAGGCGCTGGGCGGCGTGCTCGAGCGCCTCGGCGCCGCGCGGGGACGCTAGCCCGGCCTACCCCTCGCGGAACGGGCGCGGTACCAGCAGCGGCCGGTACCGGTACTGGTCGATGACCGCCTCGAGCGCCTTGACGCGGCGGTACAGCATCACCCGCGCCTGCTGGTGCTGGGGGTTGAAGCCCTGGCCCGCAGGGCCGGAATCCAGCTGGCCCGCCGGTGCGTCGAAGCCCACCACGTCGGCCGGCGCGAACCGGTCCTTCAGCCGCGACCGGACCGCCGCGTACCACGTGCTCAGGTCGGCGACCCACTGCTCCTGCTGGGCGAGGTCCGCCACGTCCCGCTGCAGCAGGGCCTCCCCCGCGGCGCCCAGGACGACCAGCGCGTCCACGTCGTCCTGGCGCGAATCCTGGATCTGCTGCGGCGTGAGGTGGGCGCGCTCCTCGGCGCGGATCCGGGCGACGCCGCGGACGACGTTCCACAGGAACACCGCCGCGAGCACCACGACGTAGCAGATCAGGATGTTGGGGACCGTCACGTTCGACATCAGCACGGTCAGACCGACCGCGGCCACCACGGCCTTGATCCCGATCCACGGCCGCGTCTGCTGCCGCGCCCGCTTCAGCACCAGGGGGGCGTGCTTCACGGCCCTAACATACCCCCCACCGCCTCAATGGTGAGGCCGGCGCGCCAGGAGCTTGACCCCGAACGCGGGAAGCCGGACCCGCCGCGCGCCGGCCGGCGCCGGCTCGGCCGCTCCGGTGAGCAGGTCGGTGAGCCGGCTCGCGGCGAGCGTGGCGGGCAGGACGTCCCGCGCCACGCTGGCCGTCACCGCCGAGTCCGCCAGGTTCACCAGGATCAGGCTGGCCGCCGCCGGCGTGCTGCGCACCACCGCGAGCACGCTCGGCCGGTCGGTCGCGACCACGCGCTCGTCGCCGGCGACGATCTCCGGCCGGCTCCGCCGGACCGCCAGCAGCCGCCGGTAGAACGACAGGAGCGACGCGGGGTCGTGCGTTTCCTCCTCGACCGAGACACCGTCGCTGTCCCGGTTGTAGCGCTCCGTCCACCACGGGCCCGGGCCCTTGTACCAGATGGCCGAGCCCGGGTCCTCCAGCCGGCGGGTCCAGCGCATCGCCTCGCGGTCCGGGATGTCGTTGCCGTCGTTCAACGCCGCGTGGGACTGCTTCCCCTTCATCCCGATTTCCTGCCCGTAGTAGATCAGCGGCGTGCCCTCGAGGAGCACGTCGAGCGCGGCGCCCACCTTCTCCCGCCGCAGGTCGCCGTCCACGCGGGAGGCGAAGCGGTCCATGTCGTGATTCTCGATGAACACGAGCTGGCCCTTGCCGCGGGGCGTGTGCGCCAGCGTCGCCAGGATCACCTGGGCCAGCGAATCGCGGTTGAACGACGCGATCGCGCGCTGGAGCCCGAACGCGAAGACCATGTCGGCCCCGCCGCGCGTCAGCCAGTCCTCGCCGTAGCCCCAGTCCGACTGCTCGGCGATGAGCCGGACGCGCGGATTGACGGCGCGCACCCTGGCGAAGAGCGGCGCCCAGAAGTCGGCGAACAGGTGGGGGAGCTTCGGGCTGCCGTCCAGGTCGTCCATCATGTGGTCGAGGCGGAAGCCGTCCACCCCGTCGGCGAACCGCCGGTCGTGGCCGGGGTCCACCAGCGACACGTACAGGCTGTCGAGATCGTGCTGCACGCCGGGCTCGAGCAGGTTCACGGTGGCCACGGGGATCATGGTGCCGTCCCACGAGGGCAGCGCCGTGAGGCCGAAGATGATGGGCTCGGGGACGGCGTTGGTCGAGTCCTTGTAGAGGACATAGTGGCTGTACCGGGAGTCCGGATGGCCCAGCGACTCCTTGAACCACGGATTGTCCCCGGTCGCGTACTGGTCCTCCCGGTCCAGATAGATCTTCATGCCCCGCGCGTGCACCGCTTCCACGAGGCTGTGGAACGCGGCCATGTCGCCGAACGTGGAGTCCACGCCCCAGAAGTTCGAAGCGAAGTAGTTGTGATAGGCGGGCGAAGGGTTGATCGGCGTCAGCAGCAGCGAGGTGATGCCGAGGTCGTGCAGGTAGCCGAGCGACTCCTGGATGCCGCGCAGGTCACCGATCCGGTCGCCGTTGCCGTCGCGGAAGCTGCGCACGAAGATCTGGTAGACGACCTCGTCTTCCGCGATCCGGGCCCGGCTCGCGCCTGCCTGCGCCTGGGCCGCGATCGGGGCGCCGGCGGCCGCGAGGCCGAGCAGTCCGATCGCCAGCAGCCTCTTCCGCGTGACGTTTCCGCGAGCGTCCATCGTGGGTCCCTCGAGATTGGGTCGGCCGCGACGGCCCGGCCGACGACCTAATTCTGGCCTTTGCGATCGGCCCGCACCACCCGCCCCCGTCCGGGGCCGGGCGCCGCGCCTCCGCGGGCTGCGCCCGGCACCCGGCCGCCCGCTGCCGCAGCGCGCCCGTTGGCGAGGGCCCGCAACCCGGGCTAGCATTCGGCCGGTTCCTCGGAGACCGGGAGTCGATGCTCATGCACCCGCCGCTCGCGCGGCCCGCCTTTCGCACCCTGCCCCTGGGAGCGGTGCGGCCGCGCGGCTGGCTGCTGGCCCAGCTGCGGCGCGACCTCGCGGACGGCTTCGCCGCGCGCCTGGACCGGCTCACCCCGCATGCCGCGCACGACCTGTTCCGGGACCGCATCCCTTCCTCCAGCGAGCCGCGGGCGTGGTGGGACGCCGAGACCCGCGGCAACTGGCTGTGGGGCTACGTGATGATGGCCCACCTGGCCGACGCGCCGGAGCACCAGGCGCGGGTCGCGGAGCTGATGCGCGGGCTGCTCGCCACCCAGGACGCCGACGGGTACATCGGGATCTACGCCCCGGACCAGCGCTATCGGCATGCCGACGGCGAAAACGGCGAGCTGTGGGCACAGAGCCGCGCCCTGCTGTCGCTGATCGCGTGGCACGACGCGACCGGGGAGCCCCGCGCGCTCGAGGCGGTCCGCCGCGCCGCGGACCTCACGCTGCGCCACTGCACCGCGGAGCGGCCCTGCTTCCGCCGCGGCGAGCGCGTCGCCCGCGACGCCCTGACCGGCCTCACCCACGGCCTCTGCTACCTCGACGCGCTGGAGCGGCTGCACGACGACACGGGCGCGGCGGCGTACGCCGAGGCCGGCGTGCGGCTCTACGAGGAGTTCTCGCGGATGCCGCGGCCGTTCCCCAACGACGACCTCGCCCTGCCGAGCCTCGCGGACCCCAAGCGCGACTACGCCGGACACGCCGTCCACACGGCCGAGCACCTCCGCGCCCTGCTGTGGGCGCACGCCGCCGCGCCGGAGCGCGTGAGCGCGGCGGCGGTCGAGACCGCGTTGCTTCGACTCGACCGGCACCGGCTGCCGAGCGGCGCGCTGCCGGGCGACGAGGCGATCCACGGCCTGCCGCTCCCCGAATCGGCCTACGAGTTCTGCACCACGGCCGAGCTGGCGCTCAGCCTGGCCAGCGCGGTGCAGAAGCTCGGGCGCGCCGGCGCGGGCGACCGCCTGGAGACGCTCGCTTTCAACGCCGCGCAGGGCGCGCGGCTCCCCGACGGGCGCGCCATCGCCTACCTCTCGGCCGACACGCGCCTGTTCGCGACCGCGGCCCGGCCCGACAGCTACTCCGCCGGCGCCCCGAGCGGTCGCTACAAGTACTCGCCCACGCACGACGACGTCGCCTGCTGCTGCAACCCGAACGCCGTGCGCTTCCTGCCCCAGCTCGTGAGCCGGATGTGGATGCGGCTGGCGTCGGACCAGGGCTTCGCGGCGATCGCCTACGGCCCCTGCGAGCTGCGCGCGTCGGTGGGCGACGTCCCCGTCACGATCACCGAGGACACCGGCTATCCGTTTTCGGACGCCATCGAGCTCACGGTCACGCCGGCGCGTCCCGTCGAATTCACGCTGGTCCTCCGCCGGCCCGGCTGGCCGGGAACGATGGACGTGGCTCTCGCCGGCGCCGAGGCCGTCGCGACCGACGGCTGGTGGCGCATCAGGAAGACGTGGGCGGCCGGCGAGCGGGTGCGAGTCGGGTTCGGCTGGGCCGTGCGGAGCGAGCCGTACGCCAACGGCGAGGTGGCCGTGTTGCGCGGACCGCTCCAGTACGCGATGCCGCTCGACCACCGGCTCGAGGTCGTCAGGCGCTACGACATCGAGGGGATGTGCGACTACGACGTGGTTCCCGAGGACATCGCGCAGGGATACCGCATTCCCGTGCTCGACTCGAAGGCGCCGGACCTCGGGCTCACCCTCGAGGCGCGAGCGGCCGGGGACGGCGACCATCCCTGGGACGTGCCGCGCTTCCTGCTGCACGGCGGTGCGACGACCCTCGTCCCACTCGGCTGCACCGTGCTGCGCCGGGCGGCGTTCCCGCTCCGCTGACACGCCGCGCCGGCGGGCCCGGCGCGCCGCCGCCGATCCCCGAACGCGCCGCCCGCCGTCCCGCGCTTCATGTGCCCTAAACCGGCCGTCGCATGTGCGCAACATGTGGACAAGGTGTTGACAACAGGGAACCATTCGTTAGTAATGGCGCGTAGCTCATTAGTGGACAGGAGGTTAGCGATGTTGGAAACGGCGAGCAGCGCGCCGCTCGCTTCCATCGAGGCACGCGGCTACACGCATCCCGAGGTACTGGTGTCCACCGAATGGGTCGCCGAGAACTTGGCCGATCCCAAGGTGCGCCTGGTCGAGTGCGACGAGGACGTACTGCTGTACGAAACGGGGCACATCCCCGGCGCCGTGAAGATGGACTGGGTGCACGAGCTGAGCGCGCCCGTGGTGCGCGACTACCTGTCCCGGGAGCGGATGCAGCAGCTGCTCCGGGCCAAGGGCATCAGCGACGACACCACCGTGGTCCTGTACGGCGACCAGCACAACTGGTGGGCCGCGTTCGCGTTCTGGGTGTTCCGGCTGTTCGCGCTCGACCATCTCAAGGTCCGGCTGATGGACGGCGGCCGCGTGCGGTGGGGGGAGCAGGGTGGCTCCCTGTTCAGGGACGTGCCCCGCTACCCGGAGGGCGACGTCGTGGTGGGGCCGCGGAACGACCGCGCGATCCGCGCGTTCCGCGACGAGGTGCTCGCCCACGTGGCGGAGCACCTCCCGCTGGTGGACGTGCGGAGCCCCGAGGAGTTCCGCGGGGACCGCGCGCACCTGCCTGCGTACGGGGACGAAGGGGCCGTGTGCGTGGGCCACATTCCCGGGGCGCTGAACATCCCGTGGGGCCTCGCGGTCGATCCGGACACGCATTGTCTCCGTGCGGCGCCGGAGCTCAGGGGCGTCTACCGGATCGATGGCGGCCTCAAGCCCGACGACGACGTGATCACCTACTGCCGGATCGGCGAGCGCTCCTCGCACACCTGGTTCGTGCTCACCTACCTGCTGGGCTTCCGGAAGGTCCGCAACTACGACGGATCGTGGACCGAGTGGGGGAACCTGGTGGGGGCGCCCATCGAGAAGCTCTGAGCGGCAGGAAGCCGCCGCCGCATTCCCGTTCTTCCTCGTCAGCGATCGCAGGCCGCTCCCCGAGCGCCAGGCTCGAGGGGGCGGCGTCCGCCCCCCGGGGCGGCGGGGCCCGCCGCTCGCGGCGCGCCCGCGACCGCCGGCTGCACCGCTGGCGCAGCCGTTCGAATGAGCCGGCGGGCGCGTGTCCGCCCGCCGCCGGCCGCCTCACCTCACCGCTTGCACGCCTGCTGCGCGCGGGCGCTGTCCGACGGGACGAAGACCGCCAGCACGCGCCGCCGCACCCGCATCACCCCGCCGTCGGTCTCGGTCTCGTCCGTGACGACCAGTCCGGTTGCGCCCACCGAGCCCGCCAGGCCGTGCATGGCATCCTCCGCGGCCGCCGCCTCGGAGGGACTCGTCACGCGCAGCGGAGGAGCCGGAGGCAGCGTGAGGCTGTCGAACGGCGTCGGCACTTCGGAGATGCTGGCGTACGTCCGCACCCCGCCGGCGCACACCGGCGGGTGGCGCGGCGACGGGCCGGCGCTCGCCTGGGCGCCTGCCGATCGACTCGCCGCGGCGAACGCGATCGCCGCCCCCGCGATCGCCACGCGCGCGGGTAGGGTTGACCTCATGTTTACCTCCTCGTCGTGGGAGTTTCGGGGCAGGCTCCTCGGGTCCGCCGGCCCCGCGGCCCGAGTCCGACACCGCCGGACACGCGGTCGCGGGCGGCTCGAGGCACCATGAGGCGGGGATGCCCGCCGGGGCGCGGGCGTCGCAGCGCCCCTCGGCCCGCCGAGGTCGCCGGGCGAGCCTCGAGCGGAACACGCGTGCTTCCCCGCTCATGGGAAGTGGCATTCCGATAGATGTAGTCACATATTAGGCCAGATCCACGACGGGAGACCGGTGTGCGACGTGCGTCGTCAGCCAAACCCTTGGTGCTCACCGCCACCGTTCTGGTCGCGCTCGCCGCGGCCGGCTGCGTGAAGGACAACACCTCGGCGGTCACGGGCACGCCGAAGGACGCCGCCTTCGTGGGCTACAGCGACCCGGCCACGAAGATGACGACCTGCGGCAACTGCCACATCGACCGGCAGCGGGACTGGCAGGCGACGAAGCACGCGAGCGCCTGGACCGACCTGCAGGCCAGCGGCCACGCGACGGCATCGTGCGACGTGTGCCACACGACCAACGGCGCGACCAACCTCGGTGCGGACACGGCGGGCTACTTCGCCGTCTCGGGCACGGCGAAGCAGTACTACGAGGACGTCCAGTGCGAGTCGTGCCACGGGCCCGGCGCCGCCCACATCTCCGCGCCGGACGAGACGCAGCCCCAGGCCTCGATCCATGCGGACACGGCGTCGGCCAACGGCTGCGGCACCTGCCACACCGGGACGCACGAGCCGTTCGTGGACCAGTGGCGGCAATCGCTCCACGGATCCGTGGAGCCCGCCGCCAACGGCAACGCGGCGTGCGCCGGCTGCCATTCGGGCCAGGGCGCGCTGGCGCGGTTCGACACCAAGGTCAACTACATCGAGCTCAACAGCACGACCTGGGAGCCGATCGTCTGCGCGGTCTGCCACGACCCCCACGGCAGCAGCAATCCGCACCAGCTCCGCTACCCGATCAGCACGCCGGACCTGACGACGAACCTGTGCATGCAGTGCCACTACCGCCGCGCCAACCCCGATCCGACCAGCTCCCGCGGCGCCCACTCGCCCCAGGGGCCGATGCTGCTCGGTGAGGCCGGCTGGATTCCGCCGAACTTCCAGTACGCGTCCGCCGAGCAGGCGTCCACGCACGGGACCGAGGCGAACCCCAACCTCTGCGTGACGTGCCACATGGAGTTCTACGACGTCACCGACAAGGCGACAGGCTCGTTCGTCCTGCACTCGGTCGGCCACCTGTTCCGCGCGATCCCGTGCACCGACTCCACCGGCGCGCCGGTCTTCAGCGACAGCTGCGCCGACACCCAGCGCCGCTTCAACGCGTGCGCGACGGGCGGCTGCCACGCCACCGGGGCGCAGGCCCTGGCCGACCGGCAGGTGCTGATCGGACGGCTGCAGGGTGAGATCAACGTGCTGTGGATCGATGCCAACCACAACGGCGTGCTCGACCCGTTCCCGACCGACTCGGGGCTGCTGGCGATCGTGATGGCGACGACGCCGGGCGATTTCTCGACCACGGGAGCCGGGGCGAACACCATCACGGTCGGCGAGGGCGCCTGGTTCAACTGCGACCTGATTCAGCGGGGCGACGGGTCCTTCGGCGTGCACAATCCCATCTACGCCGAGGCGCTGCTCCTCGGGAGCACCCAGGCGGTGCGCGCGCAGTACACGTACCTGCCGCCGGCGCCACCCGCCGAGGCCACCTACGAGGAGGCCCGCGCCCGCACGGTCGGGCTCAGGCCCTAGGCGGACCGCCGCACCACGGGTCGCATTGTGCAGCGCAGCCGCCGGCGGGGCGGCGTTCGGGGGATTCTCCGGAGGGGTGCCATGAGTTCGGTGCGCGGGTTGATCGCGTTCGGCGTCGTCACGGTGCTCGGCGGCGCGGCGCCGGGCTTCGCGCAGCAGGTGTTGCATACGCCGCCGCAGATGCTGCATCCGGCGGCCGGCAAGCAGGACTGCCTGAGCTGCCACGGTGCCGGGGCCAACGCCCACATCACCAGCGTGCCGGCCTCGCACCATTTCGCCAACGGCGCGTGCGGGATGTGCCACAAGCCGAGCACCGCGACGCCGCCCGCGATCAAGCACGCGGTGGACGCGGCGCACACGAACTGCCGCAGCTGCCACGTCCAGCCGGCGGCCGGCGCCACGACCTCGGTGGCCGCGCCCTCGGGCGCCGGCGCCCCCGCCGCCCCCTCGCCACCCGCCTCGCACCAGGCGTTCGACGTCTCCACCTGCCGCCTGTGCCACGACCCGGCGGCGCCCGCGCCGGGCGGGTCGGGCAGCCGCTGACGCCGGCGCCCTCGAGGCGCCCGGCGCTCGAGGGCCGGCGTGGGCTTCGGGAGACCCGAGCGGGGCGCGGGCCTCAGCCCGCTTCGTGCCTGAGGGCCACCACCGCCAGCGGCGGCAGGACGAGGTCGAGTGACTGGGCGCGGCCGTGGAAGGGGATCGGGTCCGTGCTGCGGCCGCCGAGGTTGCCCTGGCCGCTGCCGCCGTACTCCCACGCGTCGGTGTTGAGCACCTCGCGCCAGTAGCCGGCGCGCGGCACGCCGACGCGGTAGCCGGGGCGGGGGACAGGGGTGAAGTTGCAGGCCACCACGATCACGTCCTTCGCGCCGCGGCTCATGCGCAGGTAGGTCAGGACCGAGTTGTCGGAGTCGTTGGCGTCGATCCACTCCATCCCGGCCGGGTCGCTGTCCAGCTCGTGGAGCGCGGGCTCCGCCCGGAGCAGCCGGTTCAGGTCCCTCGCGAGCCGCTGCACGCCCTGGTGCGGCGCGCGCTCCAGCAGGTGCCACTCCACGCTCGACTCGTGGCTCCACTCCCCGCCCTGGGCGATCTCGCCGCCCATGAACAGCAGCTTCTTGCCGGGCTGGCTGTACATGTACCCCAGCAGCGCGCGCAGATTGGCGAACTGCTGCCACCCGTCGCCGGGCATCCTGGCCAGCAGCGAGCCCTTGCCGTGCACCACCTCGTCGTGGGAGAGCGGCAGGCAGTAGTTCTCCGTGAAGGCGTACAGCCCGCGGAAGGTCAGGTCGTTGTGGTGGAAGCGGCGGTGCACGGGGTCCTTGGACAGGTACCGCAGCGTGTCGTGCATCCAGCCCATGTCCCACTTGAGGCCGAAGCCCAGCCCGCCGACGTAGGTGGGCCGCGAGACCATCGGCCACGCGGTGGACTCCTCGGCGATGGTCTGCGTGTCGGGGTGGCGCTCGTAGACGGCGGCGTTGAAGCGCCGGATGAAGTCCACGGCCTCCAGGTTCTCGTGCCCGCCGAACCGGTTGGGGATCCACTCGCCCGGCTTGCGGGAGTAGTCGAGGTAGAGCATGGACGCCACGGCGTCCACCCGGAGCCCGTCGGCGTGGTACACGTCGAGCCACAGGAATGCCGACGACAGCAGGAACGAGCGCACCTCGTGCCGGCCGTAGTTGAAGATGTAGCTGTTCCAGTCGGGGTGGAAACCCTGGCGCATGTCCGCGTGCTCGAACAGGTGCGTGCCGTCGAAGTACGCCAGCGCGTGCTCGTCCGTGGGGAAGTGGGACGGCACCCAGTCGAGGATCACGCCGATCCCAGCCTGGTGGAGGCGGTCCACGAGGTACATGAAGTCCTGCGGCGTGCCGTAGCGGCTCGTGGGGGCGAAGTAGCCGGTGGTCTGGTAGCCCCACGATCCGTAGAACGGATGCTCCATCACCGGCAGGAATTCGACGTGGGTGAAGCCCAGGTCCGCGACGTAGGGCACCAGCTTCTCGGCCAGCTCGCGGTAGGAGAGCGAGCGGTAACCGTCCTCCGGCACCCGCATCCACGAGCCGAGGTGCACCTCGTAGATCGAGATGGGACTCGCCAGCGCGTTGCGCGCGCCGCGGCCGGCCATCCACGCCGCGTCGCCCCAGTCGTAGTCCAGGTCCCACACCTTGGAGCCGGTCCTGGGCGGCGTCTCGTGGTGGATGCCGAAGGGGTCGGCCTTGTCCACGCGGAAGCCGCGCTGGCGCGAGCCAATGTGGAACTTGTAGGTGTGCCCCTTCCTGACGCCGCCGACGAAGCCCTCCCAGATGCCCGAGGGGCCGCGCGGCGCGAGCTTGTTGGTGGCCCGGTTCCAGCCGTTGAAGTCGCCGATGACGGACACGTAGTTGGCGTTGGGGGCCCACACGGCGAACGTCGCGCCGGCGATCCCGTTCAGCGTGGTGAGATGGCAGCCGAGCTTGTGGTAGAGGTGGTAGTGGCTGCCCTCGTTGAACAGGTACAGGTCGTCGTCGGTGATCGGGGGCGCGTTGACCGCCTCGGCCGCACCCCGCCCCTCGGTCGAGGCTCGCTTTCCGGCGGATGCGCCGCGTTCTCTCGGTGCCGCGTCGTCGGCCATTGGCTCCGGTCGTCCTTCCCGCTCCTCTGGGCCCGCTGCGCACCCCACCCAACCCAGTCTTTGTAAGCGCAAAGCCCCGTTCCGGCAACTGCGGGCCCCGGGGACGGGCCCCGCCCCGCTGAAACTCGCCCACCGGCGCCGTCGTAGTTTGCCGACCACCTCACGATACCACGGAGCGCCGCGATGATGCCCGCATCAGGCCGTGCGATACGCCTCGCGTTGCCGTTTTCCCTGGCCTGCCTCATCCCCGCCGCAGCGGGGGCCCAGACCGTCACCGTGCCGCTGTCCGCCGACGCCTGGATCGCGACCGACAGCATCCGGTTCGAGCCCTACCTGGGCCGCCCGAGCCTGTACGTGAACCGCGGCGTGGCACTGGCCCGAAACGCCTCGCTCGACAACGGCACGATCGAGCTCGACATGGCCGCCACGCCGTCCACGACCTTCCTGGGGGCGGCGTTCCGCGCCGCCGCGCCGCGGTTCTCCAACGTCGTCTTCGTGCGCCCGGGCGCGAGCGGCTCCCAGGAGGCGGTGCAGTACGGGCCGGCCTTCAACGGCGTGGGGACGGCCTGGCAGGTATATCACGGCGAGGGAGCCAATGCCGTCGCCGTGATTCCGCGCGAGCGCTGGGTGCACCTCAGGATCGAGCTCGACGGCCCCGTCGCGCGCGTGTACGTGGACACCGCGACGGCGCCCACGCTGGTGGTCCCGCGGCTGGCGGCATCCGGCGGCAACGGCCTCGGCGTGTGGGCGGGGGCCTTCGGGCGCGGCGCGTACTTCTCCAACATCCGCTATGCCGCCGGAACCGCACCGTCGGCCGCCGCTGCCCGGCCGAGCCTCCCGCCAGGCACGATCGAGCGGTGGGAGCTGTCGGAGGTGGTCGACGCCGCCGGGTGGAGGCCGACCGCGCTCCCCGACCTCGCGCGGCTCACCTGGCAGCGCGTCGAGCCCGAGCCGCAGGGATTCGTGCTGATCAACCGCTATCGGGAATCGCCGGCCGCCGGACTGCCGACGGACAGCACCGGAGCGATTCTCGCCGACAGCGTGATGACGGGCAGGATCGCCGGCGCGAAGCTGGTGTTCGCGCGGACGACGATCGTCGCGGACCGCGACGGGATCCGGCGCCTGCAGTACGGCTACAACAACGGGGTCGTCGTCTACGCGAACGGCCGGCCGCTCGTCTTCGCGATGAACCCGGGAGGCCTGCGGGGCGGTCTCGGCATCATGGCCACCGTGGGAGACGCCGTGTATCTGCCGCTCAGGCGCGGCCCGAACGAGATCGTCTTCGCCGTGCTCGAGGTCACCGGCGGATGGGCGTTCTGGGCGAGGCTCGACCCCGCCTGACCTCCGGCCGCTCCCCGATGCCCGGCCCCGCCGACCGGGCGGCTCATCGGGACTCACCGAGCACGGCCCGCAGCTCGCGGCCGCTCATGCCGGTATTGTAGACGGGAGAGCCCGGCTCGAAGTCCCGTCCGCGCACGAGCGGGCCGACGATCACGGGATCGAATCCGGCGTCGCGCACCAGCGCGGCCGCCGTCTCCAGGGCCTCGGGATCGTCGCCGGCCAGCGGAATGCCGAGGCGGTCTCCGTCCCGATGGGCTTCGCTCAGCAGCGTCTTGAAATAGACCGTATTGAACGCCTTGACCCACGGGCTGCCGGGGAACATCGCGGCCGCCCAGCCGGCCGAGCCCCGCGGATGGCGCGAGGCCTCGCGTGCCGCGTCGCCGTCGCGCCGCTCGTAGGCGTTCCCCGTATCCAGCACGATCTTGCCGGCCAGGCGCGACGCGAGGTCGCGCGCGAGGTCGGGGACGGCCTTGAGCGGCACCGTCAACATCACCAGCTCGCCGAACTCCGCCGCCTCCAACGGTGTCCCGGACGATGCGCGCTCGCCGAGCGGCTCCACGATGGCGGTCAGGTCCTCGGGATGGCGCGACGCCACGCGGACCTCGTGCCCGGCGTCGACCCACAGCTTCGCCAGCGTCGACCCGATCATGCCGGCTCCGATGATCCCGATGCGCATGGCGCCCTCCTCGCGTCGTGAAGCGGACAAGGATCAGGTGAACGACTCGAGACAGCGGCTGTCGAGGGTGAGGCCTAGTCAACCATGCGGGAAAAGACGGCGAGGGTCAATCTCGGTACCGCGGCACTCCGCTCACTCGGGTGCCGCGGTGTGCAGCGGGGCGATCTGGTACTCGATGCCGCTCGGCACGACGGTGCCGAAATCGGCCAGCGTCGGAGCCAACGGCTCGCGCCAGCGAATGACGCGCACCAGCGCGCCCTGCACTCGCAAACCCCACCACTCGGGCACCGCACGCCTCCCGTTCCGGGGACCAATCATACTGATGCACAGGCCGTTCCTCGAACCCCCCGAGCCGCCTAGCGGCCGCCGGGTTCCGGAAACCGTGGTCGCGCCTGCACGTACCAACTCTGCGAATTCCGATGGCGCGATCCGGGGATGACCATTCCGTAGCGCCGCCGACACACCCTGTGGTCGGAATGCGACTCCGCACCGGGACCGCGGCCGCCTCGGGCGTCGCGGCCGGACTCCCTTGCTGAGATCCTCTACGGCGCGAAGCGGTGGGCGACGCCGCCAGTGACGGAGCGCACGCGTTCCTCTAGCGACTCCCGGTGCCCGCGAGCGCCCTGCGCGCCGCCGTGAGTTGCTGGCGCAGGCCGGGGACCGCCGCCGCCGTGCCGGGCAGCGCCGCCAGCTTGGCGAGCACCAGGTCGACGGCGTCCAGGCCCAGGCCCGCCCCGAAGCGCGTCGACACCCGGCGCAACGCGCTCTGGAAGCCGGGATCGGACTCGAGCTCGGTCTCGCCCAGCGCCTGCGCCTTGGCGACGATATCGGTGAGGACCGCGACGGCGCGCCGCGCGTTCTCGGGCGAGGCGAGGTTCTTCGAGCTCGTGAACTGCGCGACCTCCGGAAGGCTCGTGGCGAAGCGCTGCAGCGCCGCGGCCTGTTTCGCGTTGCGCGGATGGCCCTGGTGCATGACCGCCTGCGCGGCGCCCATGATCGCGAACGGCGCCATCGCGGCGTGGCTCAGCACCGGCGGGCCGCCGACGACGCCGGCGACCGGCAGCCCGAGGAGCGCCAGGCCACCCAGGCCGTGCACCAGGTGCAACGTCTTGCCCTCGACCTTGAACACGATCCGCACCACGTCGCGCACGGGCGCGAAGCCGAGCACGGCACCCGTCACCAAGCTCACCACGGACGCGGTCGAATGCCCTCCGGCCCTGAAATGCTCGTACGCGATCAGGCAGCCGACCGAGATCACCAGGAACGCGGCGTGCAGCAGGACCCTCACGGCAACCGACGCCAGGGGGGATCGGCGCGCCTGCGGGGCCTCGGCCGCAGGCGTTCCGGCAGCGTCCATCGCTCCATCGTCCCCGGCCGTCATGGTCGGCCGGAATCGGGCAGCGAACCGCACGATTCACTCCTTGCTGCACGCAGCTGGTCGGGTGGCCGTTAACGACTAGCTGGCCCCCACCCGCCGACGCAAGCGGTGCGCCCCGGCACCGTGCGTGCCGGGGCGCTGCAACTGCCGGCGCCGCCGATGTAGATTATGGATCTCCCGGGAGGGGTGACCGATGATCGGAGGCTTCTCGTTCGTGCACGACAACCGGACGTACACCTGCCAGCCGGAGTGGCGGCAGGGCGAACAGAGCGAGATGTGGTGGTGGTTCACGGTGACGCACGACGGGAACCGGTACGCGCCCTTTCACGCGCTCTCGCACGATACGCGCGAGTCCATCCAGGCCCGGATCGTGGCCTACTACGCCAACCACCTGGCCCGCCGCCAGATGAACGATCAGCAGCGCCACTGGGCGCGACGGGACAAGCCGGCGGACCCCAAGACGACTCAGGCGAAGGCGAAGGCGCCGCGCCAGACGGGCGCCTAGGCGCGTCAGACCCGCGGCGCCGTGCCCCGCGCGGCCGCGCTCGGCTTGCCCTGCTCCTCGACCCCCACCACCACGCGCACCTGGTGCGTGGCACCGTCGTCCACCAACGGCACGGCCGCCGCATCCACGGGGTGGCCGTCCAGCTCCGCCGCCGCGATCCCGCGGCAGCGGTGCTCGGGGTTGGTGACGGAGATCTCATAGGTGGTGCGGCCGAATCGCCAGACGATGGAGTATCCGGGCCACGCCGTCGGAATGCAGGGATCCAGCTCGAAGCTCGTGCCGTGGCGCTTGAGGCCGAGGATGCTCTCCAGGCCCGCACGGTACATCCAGCCCGCGGAGCCCGTGTACCAGGTCCAGCCGCCACGCCCGATGTGGGCCGGGTGGGCGTAGACGTCTCCAGCGGTGACGTACGGCTCGGCCCGGTACCGCTCGACGTCGGCGGCGCTCCGCGTGTGGTTGATCGGATTCAGCAGGTGGAACAGCTCCACCGCCTCGTCGCCGTTGCCCAGCCGTGCCACCGCCATGACCGTCCACACCGCCGCGTGCGTATACTGGCCCCCGTTCTCCCTCACGCCGGGCGGGTATCCCTTGATGTACCCGGGGTCCTGCGCCGACCGGTCGAAGGGGGGCGTGAGCGCCAGCACCAGGCGGGCTCCACGCTGCACCAGGTGGGTGCGCACGGCGTCCATGGCCCGCTCGGCGTGCCTCGCGGGCGCGGCCCCGGACAGCACGGCCCAGGACTGGGCGATCGAGTCGATCCTGCACTCGTCGTTCTGGGCTGAGCCCAAGGGCGTCCCGTCGTCGTAGTAGCCCCTCCGGTACCACTCCCCGTCCCAGGACTGCTCCAGCACGGCCGCCAGCCGGCCGGCCTCGCTCGCGTACCGCGCCGCGCGCACCGCGTCCCGGTTCTCGCACAGGGGGACGAACCGCTGGAGCACCGTGTACAGGAACCACCCGAGCCAGACGCTTTCGCCGCGACCCTGGAGCCCGACCCGGTTCATGCCGTCGTTCCAGTCGCCGCTGCCCATCAACGGGAGGTTGTGGGCCCCCGCCGTGAGGCCGCGGTCGATGGCGCGCACACAGTGCTCGAAGATCGAGGCCGACGCGGCGGACACCCGTGGCTCTCCGTAGGTCTCCGTCTCGCCCGCAGCGAGGAGGGGAGCCTCGAGGAACGGGGCGGGCTCGTCGAGGATGCCCCGATCTCCGGTCGTGTCCACGTAGTGCGTCACCGCGTACGGCAACCAGAGCAGGTCGTCCGAGCAGCGGGTGCGCACGCCGCGGCCGGAGGGCTCGTGCCACCAGTGCTGCACGTCCCCTTCGAGGAACTGGCGGCTCGCGGCCCGGACGATGTGCGCGCGGAACAGGTCGGGCCGCGCCAGGGACAGGGCCATGGCATCCTGCAGCTGGTCGCGGAAGCCGAAGGCGCCTCCCGGCTGATAGAAGCCGGACCGCGCCCACAGGCGGCAGCTCAGGTCCTGGTACAGCAGCCAGCGGTTCATCAGCAGATCGAAGGAGTCGTCCGGCGTGCGCACCTGGACGGTCTCCATGATGCCGGTCCAGGACTGCCGCACCGCCTCGAGGGCGACGTCCGCGGCGGCGACGCTGCCATGGCGTCGCGCCAGATCGCGCGCGTGCGCGCGGTCCGTTCCCTGCCCGAGGACGAAGACGATGCTCCGACGCTCTCGGGGAGCGAGACTCACCCTGACTTTCAAGGCCGCGCAGGGGTCGAGCCCCGCCCCGAACTGACCCACCCGGGCGTGGTGATGCAGGGCGGCCGGCCTGGCCAGGGAGCCGTTGCGCCCCAGGAACGCCAACCGGTCCCCGGTGGCCCAGGTCGCCGCCTCGCTGGCATGGGCGAAGGCGACCCGGCCCGCGAATTCCTGGTTGAAGGGGTTGGTCGCCAGGATGGCGCCCGTTTCCTTGTCGCGCTCCGTCCTCACGTGCAGCCGTTCCCCGCTCTGCGGCGGCCCCAGGCGCCATTCGTTGTAGGCGAACACGCTCAGTCGCCGTCGTCGCTCGGAACGGTTGGTGAGGGTCAGGATCGAGAGCTTCACCGGGTCCTTCGCATCCACGAAGACCGCGAGCTCCGAGAGGATCCCGTGGGAGGCGTGGGTGAAGCGGGAGACCCCGGCTCCGTGTCGCGTCACGAACCGTCCGCCCTCCCGGGTCCGCCGCATCGGCCCCGGCGTGGGTGACCATACGTCGCCCCGGTCTTCGTCCCTCAGGAACAGGGCCTCGGAGGTGAGGTCGGTCACGGGGTCGTTGGCGAAGGGCGTGAGGCGGTTCTGACGGCTGTTCTCCGCCCAGGTGAACGACGAGCCGGATGCTGAGACCACCGCGCCGAAGGCGGGGTTTGCCATCACGTTCACCCACGGCAGCGGCGTCTCCTGATCTCCGTCGAGCACGACCACGTACTCGCGGCCGCCGTCGGCGAACCCGCCCGTGCCGTTGGCGAAGGTCAGAGCCGGGACCTCGATCTCACCATCGTCCGGGCCAGGAGCCGGGCGCGGCGGTGGCGGCGGCTGCTCCTCCTGCCACTCGGGCTCCGAGTACGGCCAGTCCAGCTGTTCCGACAGTCTGCCGCGAGCCCCGCTGAGGATCACTCGGGCCACGCTGGCGAGCAGGTTGCGCTCGTCCTCGCTCATCCGGTCGCCGCGCAGCAGGTACACCCCGCCCGGCCGGTGCTTCCACGCCCCCCAGGGGCCGGTGTCGAGCAGCGCAGCGAGCTGAACGTGCAGCTCGTCCACGTAGCTCACCGGCTGCGCGTTGAGGATCACGACGTCCGCGCTCAGGCCCTTGAGACGCCAGTACTCCTGGGCCTGGAGAATCTGCAGCACGAGGGGGAAGTCCTTCCCCTCGACGACGCGCACCAGGAGGACGGGGAGGTCGCCGGAGATTCCGTGGGCCCACAGGCCCGGCTGACCGAGGACGTTGCGCGCCAGGACTTCCGGCTCCGCCCGCAGCGAGGCGTCGGCGTACAGCAGGCGGGAGGCCAGGCGCTCGAAGAGCTGGGCTTCGTCGCTGGTGATGCCCAGGTGCCGCAAGGTGCTCTGCGCATGGGTGAAGGCCAGGGAGAACGTGCGCGCGGCGGCGCTGGGATCGTGGTACTTGTGGGCCATCGCCAGCGCACCATCCCGGCTCAGGGCCATCCCCGTCGAGAATGACATGCGCACGAAACCGCCGGGGGCCAGGCGGATCCGCTGGCACAGGCTGACGATCGGGTCCAGCACGGCCCCCGTGGTGCCCGAGAGAGCCCGTCCGTCGAGCGCTTCGGGATCTTCGGGGCTGCGCCCGCGACCCAGGAACCGTGCCCAATCGGTCTCCCATTCGACCGGCCCCTGCATCCTGCCCTCCACGCTCAGCACGTGCACCGCCCACACCCGGGCTTCGTCCCGGGTACCGGGTCGGCGGGCGCAGACCAGCGCGGCGCTCTCGGGCAGGTACTCGGTCTCGACGAACAGCTTGCTGAAGGCGGGATGGGCCAGGTCGTCGGCGACGGGGGCCAGGGCGATCTCGGCGTAGCTCGTGATCTCCAGCTCGCGGGGCCGGTCGCTCTGGTTGGTCACGGTCAGGCGGCGCACCTCGACGTCGTCCTCGGTGGAGACGGCGATGTCGAGCTGGGTCGCGATGTCTTCGTGCACCCGGCTAAAGACGGCGCGCTCGGCCCGGAAGGTGACCAGGTACTCCTCCGGCTCCCGGTCGGTGGGATGGTAGGCCGCCGACCAGACCGAGCCGCTGCGCACGTCGCGCAGGTAGAGGAACTGGCTTCCCAAATCACGGGTCGGGTCCTCGCCGTACCGGGTCACCGCGCGGCCGCGGCACACGCTGGCCCCGCCTCCCGCGTTGGTGACGATGGCGGTGTACGTGCCGTTCGACAGGAACTGCGCGTGAGGGAAGCGGGTGTGGGGCGACCGGAATCGCCGGACCGCCACCGCGGAGACCGGCGCCGTCACCCGCGTCTCCTGCGCGGGCCTGGGCTGCGTGATGGGCGCGTGGCGGGGCGCACGCTCCTGCAACAGCAGCGCCGTGGCCTTCACGCGGGGATCGGCATGGAGGCGCTGCACCATGCGATCGCCGAGGACGGCGTTGGCCAGCGCGACCAGGCTCATCCCCTGGTGATGCGCCAGGAAGGCGTGGACGACGACCCCGCGCGTGCCATGGGGCCGAGGCTCGGCGGCGCTCTCGCCTTCGTCTCCCTTGCGGTGCGTGTAATCGATGGCCTCGTAGAAGCCGTACGCGCCGTCCAGCCCTTCCCGTGCCAGGCGCCGGAAGTTGTGCGCTGCGCTCTCGGGGTCCAGCATGGCGGCCAGGGCGGTGGCGTAGGGGGCCACCACCAGCTCGTCGCCGAGACCGCGCCTCAGCCCCAGGCCGGGGACGCCGAAGGCCTTGTACTGATACGTCCCGTGACGGTCCACGACGTTGAAGGCCGACTCCGAGATCCCCCACGGCACGCCCTGCTGCTTCCCGTACTCCACCTGCCGGCGGACGGCCATCCGGCACGACTGATCGAGGAGCGTGCCCGGGTAGGTCCGCATCACCAGGAGCGGCATGAGGTACTCGAACAGGCTGCCGTTCCAGGACAGGAGCGTGGGGGCGCCCGCGACGCTCGTGAGCAGCCGCCCCAGGTGGAACCAGTGGCCGTCCGGGACATCGCCCTTGGCGATCGCGACGAAACTGGCCAGGCGGGCCTCGGACGCCAGCAGGTCGTAGTACGACGGATCGAGTCGGCCCGGGCCCTCGGCGTCCGCGAGGCGATAGCCGATCGCGAACACCTGTCGCTGCCACTCGTAGAGGAAGTCGAAGTTCGTCGCGCCGACGAGCGTGAGGGCGCGCGAGGCCAGCGCGTCGAGGGGCGTCGCCAGCGCACCGGGCGCGGTGTCCGGGGCTGCCAGTCCCGCCGCGAGGGCCCGCGCCCAGAACGTCGCCTCGGCGTATGCGCCGGAGGCCGCGCCTTCCGACTCGAACGATGCGAGCGCTTCGGTCAGAGCCGGGCCCATTCCACCGGCCCGCGCCAGCTTCGCCTCCGCGTCGTCGGGACCATCCAGGGCGTCCAGCACGGACGCCACCGCTGCGGCCAGACGGCTCCTCCCTGCCCGGCCTGTGGCGGGCGCGTCCGCCAGGCACAGCTGGGCCAGTTGCGCGGTGTCGGCGAGCCCGTCGCAGAGCTGCGCCGCGGACTGGGGCTCATCGGCCAGCCGGCGCAGGCCCTGGGCCAGCGTGAGGAGCGCGCCCGCGAGGTTGCCGCTGTCCACCGTCGAGACGTAGCGGGGAGGCAGCGGTGCCAGCGTCCTCGTGTCGTACCAGTTGAACAGATGGCCTTCGAAGCGCTCCAGCTCCTCCACCGTGGACAACGTGGCGTCGAGCCGCTCGACCAGCTCGGGCGTGCGAATGAAGCCGAGGTCGTGGGCGGCCAGCGTCGAGAGGAGTCCCATCCCGATGTTCGTCGGAGACGTCCGGTGGGCCACCACCGGCGCGGGCGTCTCCTGCAGGTTGTCCGGAGGCAGGCCGTGGTCCCCGGCGCCCATGAAGGTCTCGAAATAGCGCCAGGTCTTGCGTGCGACGAGACGGAGCAGCCGTCGGTCTTCCGAGCCCAGCGGACGACGCTCGGGCGACACCGGTTGGCTCAGCCAGTAGGCCACCAGCGGCGCGGCCATCCACAGGGCCAGGAGGGGGCCGGCCGCGGTGAGGCTGCTCGGCTGAACGGCGGCGATCAGGGCGAGGAGCGTCGCGGCGATGAAGGGGCTGGCCGCCATCCCGGTGAGGAACAGCAGCGCGCCGGCCCGGGCGCTGAGGCCGGCGGCGCGGGCGGTATCCGCCGCCGCCGTTTCCCACTGGAGGAGGCGGCGCTGCGTGATCACGAGGCGAACCAGGGTGAGCCCGATGGCGTGGGCCATCTTGTAGGCCTGGTAGGCGAGGAACGTGATCTGGAGGAGCGTCTGGGCGCCGGCGGTGCTCGCGTCCTCGCGCAGCATCCGCAGGAAGACCCCCACCGGTTGCTGGGGGGCGGGACCGGCGCTGAACCGGACGGCCAGCGGGTAGAGGGGAAAGGCGATCGCGGCGAGCACCGCGACGGTCCAGACCAGTGACTCTCCCGGCAGCACCAGCCAGGCCAGGGCGAGGAAGGCGACGGTGGCGGGAGCCACCAGCGTGCGCCTCAGGTTGTCGAAGACCTTCCAGCGGGCGATGACCGGAAGGCGGTTGCGCTCCAGCCCCAAGCGGGTCGGGACCCAGGGGAACAGCCAGAACAGGATCTGCCAGTCGCCGCGCGCCCAGCGGTGCTGGCGACGGGCGTGAGCGAGCACACTCGCGGGGTAATCGTCCACCACCTCCACGTCCGTCACCAGCGCCGCCCGGGCATGCAGGCCCTCGAACAGGTCGTGCGAGAGGAGCGCGTTCTCGGGCACGCGGCCCTCGAGGGCGGCCACGAAGGCGTCCACGTCGTAGAGACCCTTGCCGGTGTAAGTCCCCTCCGTGAACAGATCCTGGTAGGTGTCCGAGACCGCGGTCGTGTACGGATCGACGCCCGTGTGCCCGGCGTACACGCGGGCGAACAGCGACCCCGCCGCGCTCGCCATCGTCACGCTGACGCGGGGCTGCAGGATCCCGTAGCCCTCGGTGACCCGGCGCAGGCGGGGATCGAAGTGGGGACGGTTCAAGGGGTGGGCGATGATGCCGATGAGCTTCCGCGCTGCGTGCAGGGGAAGCTGAGTGTCGCTGTCGAGCGTGATGCAGTAGCGGACGTCGGGTAGCACGCTCGAGTCGCCGACGTGCAGGCGGAAGCTCGTGTCCGTGGCGCCGCGCAGCAGGCGGTTGAACTCCTCGAGCTTCCCGCGCTTGCGCTCCCAGCCGATCCACGATCGCTCGCCGGGGTTCCACTGGCGCACCCGATGGAAGAGGTGGAACCGGTCGGTGCGACCCTCGCCCTCGAGGCGGGCGTTCAAGTCCAGGACGCCGGCGCGGGCGGCCTCCAGGATCCCGGCGTCGTCCGGCAGCTCAGCACTGGGCGCGTCGGCGAAGTCGCCGAGGATGGCGAAGTGAATGCGCGGGTCGGCGTTCCCCAGGGCCAGGACCTCCACGTGCTCCAGCAGCTCGGCCACCCCGGCCACGCTCGTGAGCAGCGTGGGGACCACGACCATCGTCCGCGCGTCCTCGGGGACCCCGGCCTGGAAGTCGAGCCGGGGGAGACGGCGCGGCGGCACGAGGTGCGCGGCCACCCGCTGAACGAGGGAAATGGCGAACTCGCTGGCAGGCAGGAGGAGGAGCGTCGCCGTCCAGACCTGCGTCCAGGGGGCGCCGCCCAAGGCCCGGACGTACGCGAGGGCCGCGGCCAGCAGGGCGGCGACGACGAGCCCGATCGATCCCAGGTAGACGCCGGTGGCGTGGGCGAAAAGACCACGCCGCGCGCGGTTGGCGAGGCGCGGACGGTACGCCACGTCGGCCTCGAGGTCGGGCCGGCCGTTTCCGATCAGGTGGTAGCCCACGTGCGCGGCGCGCTCGCCAGCCGACTTCGCCTCGGCCGCCTGCCGGGCGCTCTCCACGCAGCGCAGGGCCACGCGGAGCTGGGCCTCCCCGGTGGCCTCCGCCAGCTCCTCCACCGCCTGCCGATACCGGTCGCGGCTGAGGAAGTCCATCTTCGCGTAGACGCCGGCCGGGTCGCGCTGCAGGACCTGCTCGACCAAGCTGACGTGCTCGAAATACAGCATCCAGTCCAGGGTGGAGCACAGCCTGAGGCTGGTGATGGCATTGGCCACGGAGACCTGCCCTGCGGCCTGCGCCTGGTGCTCCGTGCGGATCGCATCCTCCGCGCTCATGCCCTGGGCGGCGAGCCGTTCCTCGACGGCGGCGCGCACGGGAGAGACCAGGGGCCCGTACTCGCGCATCCGCTGCAGGAGCCGCACCACGTAGGCCGTCTCCAGCACCTCGGGCAGCGATGCCAGGGGCGCCGCCGCTTCGGCGCCGCCGATCTGGGCGAGAAAGAGGTCGGCCCGGTGACGGGCGTCCCGTCCGGCGAGCGTCTCGTCCGCGAGTCGCCTGAGGTTTTCGATGAGGGCGAGCTTGAGCATGCTCGGCCAGGCCCACAGCTCGCCGATCGCCAGGGGCGCCACCGTCTGGTAGGCCGCCATGAACCGCAGCAGCTGGTGCCGGTCCATGCGGCCGTCGGTGTGACGGATCAGCTCCAGGGCCATGGCGTAGACGCGCGCGATGCCGGCCATCTCGCGCGACGCCAGCTTGGGCAGGTCCCGGTAATACTGACGCGGAAGGTCGTGCCGGATGCCCCGGATCTCGGATTCGACGAGATGGAAGTTGTCGAGCAGCCATTCCGCCGCCGGGGGGACGAACTCGCCGCGGTGGACGTCGTCCGCGAGGATGCGATAGGCCTCGCGCAGCACGCGGGCGTTGTCGTCCACCCGCGCGAAGAACGGGCGGGCCTTGCGGCGCGGATCGCGGGCGAGGGTGAAGCTGGCGGCGAGGGCCCGGGCCCGCTCCTCCAGGCCCTCGACGCTGAGGAGCTGGGCGCGGAGCGGCTGCTCGGCCTCGGGGCGGCGGCCGGCCCCGAGCAGGCGGAGCAACGACCTCAGCACGTGGCCCGGCGCCGGTCAGACGGCGGAGACATGGAGCGCCTCGGCGGGCGCCGCGCCCGCCGGCCGCGTGTCACGACTCAGGCTCGGCGACCGACCGAGCCCCGCAGCGGCGTGTCCGCGGCGGGCAACGCCACCCGCAAAGCCTCTGCCGGGCCGGCCAGCGTCGCCGCGCCGGCCGACGGAGGCTGCTGGCTCTGCACGGCCGGGCCGTCGGTGAACACGTGCGCATCGAGCCATTCACCGAACTGGCGTTCGAGGTCGGCCGGCGTGGTCGCGGCGATCTGGGGCATCACCATGCAGCGCCTTCCGGCGAGCATCAGATACCAGGTCGGCGGACTCTCGGACTCCTGGCGCTTCACGTCGGCGGGATGCCCCTCGTACGAGACGAAGTGGAAGGACTGTCCCCGACGGACGAGACGGTGCTGCTGTGTCTGGTAAGCACTCATGCTGCCTTTGTGGACCGGACAGTTAGGGAAGGGCGGTACGCGTCCGGCCCGATGGGACACCGTAATCTAGCCGACACCGGGAGATTGCGCCCGAGTGAGCTTGCTCACGCGGCGTAGAGTGCGACGGCGATGTAGTGGCAGGTGGTGCCGGCAAGCACGAAGAGGTGCCACACGAAGTGGCCATAGTGGAGCCGCTTCGCTCCGTAGAACGCGACGCCCGCCGTGTAGGCGAGCCCGCCCAGGAGCAGCCACAGCAGCCCCGGCAGCGGCACCTTGAGCCAGAGGGGTCGCACCGCGACGACCATCAGCCAGCCCATGCCGAGGTACAACACCATCGAGACGATCGGATGGCGCACCCCGCCCACCGACTCGAGGAGCACCCCCGCGACCGCGAGGGTCCAGATCAGCGCGATGAGTGTCCATCCCCACGGGCCGCGAAGCACGCCGAGGGTGAACGGCGTGTACGTGCCGGCGATGAGCAGGAAGATCGCGCTGTGCTCGATGATCCGAAACGCGCGTTTGGCCTTGCCGTGCGGCAGGGCGTGATAGAGCGTGGAGGCCAGGTACAACAGCACGACGGTCGCGGCGAACACGCCGGTTCCCACCAGGAATGCCGCACTGCCGCGCCGCGCCGCATGCGCGATGAGGAACGGCGTCGCCACGAGGGCAGCGGCGACGCCCACACCGTGGCTGATGCTGTTGGCGAGCTCTTCCCCGCGTGACTGCGCGGCCGCGGCTCCCCTCACCACCACTCGAGCCGGGAGTCGGCGGCGTGCGTGAACGCCAGCGACGCCGAGTCCCCGTCCCTCCGCAGCTCGACGCTCGCGCCGTCGAGCGTCACGTGCGTCGGCGGCCGGAATCGCCACACCATCGTCGCGCGCGCCGGAGCGCCGCTCAGCGTGAGCGTGGTCCGGCCCCCGCTCGCGCTCACCTCGAGCCGGCGGCCCTCGAAGTCCCGCAGGCTCCGGGCCGGGCCGGGATAGACCTCGTAGACGCGGCGGTCGTCGAGGGTCGGGACCGGTGCAGCCCCCGGTCCGTTCCAGGGCACGAGGGTCATCACGTCCTCGGGTATCCGCGGCAGGATGGCCCCCGCCTTCACGTACAGCGGGATGCGATCGAGCGGCGCGTCCACGACGATGTCGACCGGCCCCGTATAGCGCGTTCCGGTCCAGTAGTCGAGCCACTCGCCCTCGGGCAGGTGGACACCGCGCTGCGTGCCGGCCGTGACGACGGGCGCCACCAGGAGATCCGGCCCGAAGTAGTACTCGTCGGTGGCGCGCCGCGCCGCGGGGTCGTGCGGGTGCAGGAGCACCAGCGCGCGCATCAGGGGCATCCCCGTGCGGGCGCTCTCCTGCGCCGCCGCGTACCGGTAGGGGAACAGGCTCATGTGCAGGCGCGAGTAAGTGCGGAAGATGTCGAGCGCCTGCTCGCCGTAGTCCCAGGGCCCCAGGTTGATGTCCGAGTGGACCTCCATGACCGGCGAGAACGCCGAGAACTCCGTCCACCGGACGAACAGGACGCTGTCGCCCGGCGACCGGGAGCCTTTCTCGTAGCCGCCCAGGTCGCTGGTCCACAACGGAATCCCCGACAGCCCGGCGTTGAGTCCCGCCAGCACCACCCCCGGCAGTCCGTTCTCGGCGCCGAAGTTCGACTCGTTGTCGCCTGCCCAGAGGAACGGCAGGTTGTGGTTGCCGACCGAGCCGCTGCGCGAGAAGAGCACGCCGTCGCCGTGCAGGTCACGGTCGATCAGCTCCTGCAGCGCCCGGTTGTAGAGCACCGCGTAACGCGTACGCATCACCGCCGGATCGGATCCGTCCGCGAAGCGCGCGTTGCCGACGAAGCTGCCCTCGCCACCGTCCGCCTTGAACGCGTCCGCCCCGAGGCGAATGGCCCCGCGCACCTGGTTCTGCCACCACGCGACGGCGGCGGGATTGGTGAAGTCGATCAACCCTCCCCGTCCCTTCCACCAGGTGGCCAGGAACACGTCGCCGGAGTCCGTCTTGAGGAAGTAGCCGGCCTGCCGGGCCGCCTCGAAGTTCGACGCCGCGCTCAAGGGGATCTTGCCGACGAGCTCCGGCTCCGAGGGCGTGAACGTCTCGGCGTTGATGAAGGCCGTCAGCCACAGGCACAGCTTGAAGCCGGCGTGGTGAATGCGCCGGACCATCGCGTCGGGGTCCGGGAACTGGAGCCGGTTCATCTCGAACGTGTTGTAGTTGGTCGCCCAGGGGCTGTCGAGGACCAGGACCGACGCGGGCAGGCCGAGCTGGCGGTACCGGTCGATGTCCTCGTAGACGGCCGACGTGTCCGGATGCCAGTTGCGGCTCTTCCAGGGCGCGAAGGCCCAGTAGGGCGGGAGCTTTGCGCGGCCCACCAGCCCCGTGTAGCGCTCGAGGACGAGCGGCAGGTCGGGGCCTTCGAAGAACACGATACGCAGCTGCGTGTCCCGGAGCCGCACGATGAACGCGTCCCGGTCCGTGACGCCCAGGTCGAACGTGGCTTCCGCGTAGGTGTCGAGCCACAGGCCGTAGCCCCGCAGGCTCATGAAGAACGGAATCGGGGCGTAGGTCGCCGAGCCCTTGGCGCCGGGCTGGTCGCTGGACGCGTTCACCAGGATCCGGCGGACCTGGTCGAGCGCGTTGAACCGCTCGCCGAAGCCGTAGACCGGGGCGCTTTCCCTGACCCGGAACTCCCAGCTCGCCAGCCCGGGCGCGGAGCTGGTGACCTCGGTGATGCCTTCGCCCAGGCGGCGGACCCGGAGGTCGGACGGACCGAGGGCGCGGCCGTCCCTGAGGAAGTGGTCGAGCTGGAGCCGATCCGGCTGCCGATCGGCGTTCGTGAACGGGAGACGCACGTTCCCGGCTTCCTGTTGAGCCGCCAGCGGCGCCGACCGGGCCGCGAGCAGCGCCGCGATCACCAGGTGCCTCACCACGACCTCGGGTCCGCCCCGCCGCGGAGGCTCAGCGCCTCGCCTCCGACCCCGCGCTCACGGCGCGAGGACGGCGAGCACGAGCTGCGCGGTCTCGCGCGAGGCACCCTCATAATAGAATACGTACACCTTGTGGGTCTTCTCGTCGAGCGCGCACGACCGGGCGCCGCCGCCCGTGGCGACCGTCCCGACCACCGCGAACGTGCCCGGCGAGTCCTCGTGGACGACGGTCATGGTGCTGTCCGCGCGATTGGGATTGAAGGCGAGCCTGGCGCCCGGGTCGAAGCAGTTCTCGTCGGCGCGGCTGGCGACCCGGATCCGCGTCACGACGCTGCCGTCGTCGGCGTTCACCACCACCATCTCGGTGTCGCACGCCATGAACAGGCGGCGGGTCGTCGTGTCCATCGAGAGGCCCTGCGCCCTCCCGCACCCCGGGATCCGGTAGGTCGCCTCGTTGCCGAGCGTGCGGGCGTCGACCCGCACCACGAACCCCGAGTCCTCGACGTTCAGGAACAGCTTCCCTCGCCCGTCGGCGACCCCGGATTCCAGGCCGTCACCGATGGTGGACCTGGTGATGAGCTGGCCGGTCCGCATGTCCACCACCCACGCGTCCTTGTCCCTCCAGGTGAAGGCGCGGTGGGTGAACGGATCGTAGCGGATGCCGTCGCCCCTGGCGTCCACGTGCCCCGTGACGGCGAGCGTGGTCAGGTCGAAGACGACGCCGTTGCGCACCAATCCGCGGTTCTGGTCCGCCGCGATCGCGTACCCGCCGCCCCCGCCCTCCACGCTGCCGACCACGCTGTCGGCGTCGACGTTGATGACCTTGTCTCCGAGCCCGTAGAGTCGCCGGCCGACCGGGTCCACGATGATGTAGTCCGCGCGCGCGCGGCCCAGGACCGTGCGCTTGACGACATGGTAGCGCGGGGTCTGCGCCGCGAGACCCGATGCAACCAGAGCTGCCAGGGTGAGCGCGGCGAGTGCGGCAGCAGGCGTGCGAGGCATGGTGGCCCTCCTGGGTGGCGGCACGCGCCGAACCGGCGGACTGGGACGAACGACGTGTCGCGGACGCGCGCGCGACCCGGGCGAACCTACATCGTCAAGCTGTCAGCAGGATGACAAGGGGGGCGGCGAGGGTCTCCGCGCTCCGGGCCATTGTGACGGCCCGGGTGGGGCCTAGATTGCAGGCCCATCCCACGTGTCGCGAGCGACCAGTGCTGCCTCCAAGGAGAGGACAGGTGACCCGTGGCTGACCCACGACGCCGTTCCCCGGTGCTGCGCGGCGCGGTGACCTGGGCTCTCGGGACCGTGCTCACCTGCGGCCTGCCCGGCGCCGGCGCGGCACAGTCCGCGCAGACCCTGGTGATCGATGCCACGAGCACGCCCCCGCCCGTGGAGACCGGGTTCCTGCGGATGGGGACGAACACGTCGCCGACGGGCCACACTATCGGCGTCACCAGCCGCTATCTCACCCGCGACGGACGGCCGTGGCTCCCGGTGATGGGCGAGATGCACTTCAGCCGCGTCCCGCGGGCCGAGTGGGAGCAGGAGATCCTGAAGATGAAGGCGGGCGGCGTGGACATCGTGTCCGCCTACGTCATCTGGATCCACCACGAGGAGGTCGAGGGCCAATTCGACTGGACCGGGCGGCGCGACCTGCGCGCCTTCGCGGAGCTGTGCGCGAAGCACGGCATGTACCTGTATCCGCGCATCGGCCCGTGGTCGCACGCCGAGGTCAGGAACGGCGGCTTCCCCGACTGGCTGGTCCGCAAGGTCGGCCCCGGACTCCGCAGCAACGACTCCACCTACCTCGCGTACGCCGCGCGCTGGTACGACCAGATCGGCCGGCAGCTGAAGGGGCTTCTCTGGAAGGACGGCGGGCCCGTCATCGGCATCCAGCTCGAGAACGAGTACAACGGCTTCGGGCCGGGGCGCGGCGTCGAGCACATCCTCCAGCTCAAGCGCATGGCCCTGGCCGCCGGCTTCGACGTGCCGCTCTACACGGTGACGGGCTGGGACAACGCGGCGCTGCCCCCCGCGGAAGTGATCCCGGTCTTCGGCGGCTACCCCGACTGGCCGTGGGACCAGTCCATCGAGCAGCTGCCGCCGAACGAGAACTACGAATTCCGGTTCGCGAACCGCTGGGCCGGCGGCAGGGACGCGCACAATCCCGCCGAGACCGCGCAGGAGGCGCTCGCCCGCTACCCGTTCCTGGGGGTGGAGTACGGCCCCGGCATCGAGGACACCTACCACCGGCGCCCGGTGATCACGCCGGACGACATCGCCGCCATGCTCCCGGTCCAGCTCGGCTCCGGCGTCAACATGTACGGCTATTACATGTTCCATGGTGGCGCGAACCCCACGGGCAAGCTGACGACCCTGCAGGAATCGCAGCGCACCGGCTATCCGACGGACGTGCCCACCGTCTCCTACGACTTCCAGGCCCCGCTCTCGCAGTACGGCGAGATGCGCGCGTCGTTCCGCCGCATCAAGCTCGTGCACGACTTCCTCAAGGCGTTCGGCGGCGATCTCGCGCCGATGGTGGTGCGAACCCCGGACGCGGTGCCCTCGAGCCTGGGCGACACGACGGTGCCCCGCCTCTCCGCCCGCACGCTGGGCACTCACGGCTTCATCTTCTTCAACAACTACATCCGCCAGTACCACATGCCGGACCGGCCTGGTGTGCAGGTCGAGCTGCGGCTGCCAGGCGAGACGCTGCGCGTCCCCGATGCTCCCGTGGACGTGCCGTCGGGGGCGTACTTCATCTGGCCGGTGAACCTCGACGTGGGCGGCGCGCTGCTCAGGTACAGCACGGCGCAGCTGGTGACGAGAATCGGCTCGGGCCGCGGACCCGTGTACGTCTTCCTCGCGGTGCCCGGCATCGCGCCCGAGTTCGCCTTCGACGCCGCTTCCGTCACCTCCGTGGAAGCGCCAGGAGCGACGGTCGCGCCCGACAGCGGCCGGGTCTACGTGCGCGGGCTCCGCCCGGGAACCGCGGCGGCGATCACCTTGCACCCGAGAACCGGCCCTGCGGTCCGCATCGTGCTCCTGAGCGAGGCGGAGGCGGAGAATCTGTCGGTGGGCAGCTTCGGCGGCGCCGACCGGCTGCTGCTCTCGCCGCAGGAGGTGTTCTTCGATTCCGGGCGCGTGCACCTCGGCTCGGTCGGCTCACCGGAGTTCTCGGTCGCGGTGTTCCCGCCGCTGGCGGCGCCGCCGCACGGCACGGCTCGCCTGCGGAGCCTTGGCGCCGACGGCATCTTCGCGCGTTACGCCGCCACGCTGCCCGCCCGCCGGCCCCGCCTGACGGTGGATACCGTGCGCGCGGCCGCCCTCGTGCCGCCGGTGAAGTTGTTCAACGCGGTAACCTGGAGGCACGTCGCGATCGCGCTCGCGCCGAGCGACTCCGCGTTCGACTCGGCGGCTGCAGTCTGGCGGCTGCGCGTGTCCCCGGCGGCCGCGGCGGGCGATGGCGACGTGCTCGAGATCCGCTACGAGGGCGACGTCGCCCGGCTGTACTCGGCGGGTGACCTGCTCGACGACAACTTCTACAACGGCCAGCCCTGGCGCATCGGGCTCGCGCGCTTCGCCGGCGAGCTGCGGCGCGGCCCCCTGGAGCTGCGCATCCTGCCGCTGCGCAGCGACGCGCCCATCTACCTCGAGCCGGCGTACCGCCCGAAAAACTTCCCCGCGAGCGGCCAGATCGCGCGACTGGAGTCGGTGCAGCTGCTGCCCCGGTACGAGCTGCTGTTGACGGCGCCCTAGGCGGGACGAAGGGATGGCCCCGCGGCGACTGCCCGCGTGTGTCCGATGACGGCAGGCGCCGCGCGCCCGAGGGCACCGGCGCGCGGCCGGGCACCGCTCAGGCTCCGCGCAACCCCGCGAGCACGCTCTGGAGGTTGAGCGTTCCCGACTTGGTCTCGATCTGGCTGCGCACCCGGGGATAGATGGTCTTCGCGTCCTCCTTGAAACGATCGAAGAGCGCGAGCAGGTCGTTGCGGCTCAAGCGGCGGCCCTGCGCGTAGTACTGGTCGGCCACGTGGCCCAGGGCGTAGGTCGCCGAGAAGGAGATGGCTGCGCCGGTGGCCACGCGCGTGGCGCCGCCGGCCAGACCGCCCAGGAGGCCGCGGGCGAGTCCGCCCACCAGGGTCATCACCACGCCTTCCACACTCTGCGCCGCGACGCCCAGACCCAGCGTCGCCGCCAGGTCCTTCACCTGATTGACGTCGAGCCGCTGTCCGTGGCGCTGGCCCACCTGGTAGACCAGGCGGAGCTGCAGCGGCAGGATGGCGATGTTGGCCAGCTGGTCGGGGAGAATCTCCAGCGCGCCCGTGAGGATCGCCTGCTGGAGGATGAAGTCGTCGAGCGGGCCCGCCGGCGGCGCGCCGGCGTGCACCTCGGCGGCGGGCGCGGCGATGCCCAGCGCGTTCCGCAGCTCTTCGAGAAAGGCCCGCTCGGCGGCGTTGGCGGGGCCGTCGGCGTTGCAGATCGCGAGCGCGCCCTGGTACGCCGTCTCGCGGGCCTCGTCGTCGGACAGTTTCGCGGCGAGATCCGCGGCCCGGAGCTGCCCGCCGGCCACCTGCTCGGCGAGCCGGCTGACGTCGGGCGAGCCCATGCGGGCGACGACGGCATCCACCGCCGCCTGCTCCGCGCTGTCGGTCGAGCCGTCGGCCCGCGCGGCGAGCATGGCGATGGCGATCAGAGGTGCACGGTCGGCGGTGTTCATGATGGCACCCGGTGACGGTTGGTGGAAACGTGGTGGCGCGTGACCGCTCGCCTGAGCCTACGACGCCTCGGGGACGGCTGTTTCAGGACGGGCTCGAGGACCTGCCGACGGCGGGCCGCCGCCCAAAGGGCGCCTGCCACCTAGGGTTGCGTCATCCGGCGCATGAACTGCGAGCCGGTCATCATCCCCAATGCCCCTCGCGACGCCTGCTCCTCGTCGTAGCGCTCGGTCGCGTCGGGCGGATCACCCGGACGGAGGATCGCCACCGGCACGGGATCGCGGCCGTGCTGGCCGGTCGCGACGGGCGTGGGGTGGTCGGGGAGCACGGCGATGGCGGCACGGATCCCGCGCGACTCGAGACCCTCCAGGATCGGCCGCACCAGCCGCCGGTCGAGGTACTCGATGCAGCGGATCTTGAGATCAAGGTCGCGCGCGTGGCCCGCTTCGTCGGTGGCCTCGACGTGCACGTACACCAGGTCGTGGTCCGCGAGCGCGTCGAGACAGGCCTGCGCCTTGCCCTCGTAGTTGGTGTCGGCGAGGCCGGTCGCGCCGGGCACGCGCACGAGGTCCATGCCCACGCACACCCCGAGCCCCATGATCAGGTCCACCGCCGAGATCACCGCGCCGCGGACGCCGTACCGCGCGGCGAGCGACTCGAGCGGCTGGCGGCGCCCGGGCGACCAGGTCCAGATCGCGTTGGCCTCGTCCTTCCCTGCGGCGCGGCGGGCGGCGTTCACGGGGTGGCTCGCGAGGATGCGCAACGCCCGCTCGTACAGCTCGTTCAACCGGCGGGCGGTGAGCGCCGCACCTCGATCGAGAGCCCGGGGCAGCAGATCGGCCACGCGCCCGCCGACGTTGTCGTGAGGCGGCGCGCACTCCACGGCGGGCGATGCCCAGCCGCCGCGCAGCACCAGCAGGTGGCGGTAGCTGACGCCCGGGAAGAAGTGCACCGGATGCGGCCCCTGCCCCGCTCCCAGCTCCGCATCGAGCGCGCGGATCAGCTGCGCCGCCTCGGCGTTGGAGATGTGCCCGGCCGAGTGGTTCCTGATGCGCCGGTCGTCGAGCGGACCCTCGAGGCTGACGAGGTTGCAGCGCACGGCGACGTCGTCCGGCCGCAGCTCGACCCCCATGCTGGCGGCTTCGAGCACGGCGCGCCCCTGCGAGCTGGTCGCGGGGTCGTAGCCCAGGACCGCGAGGTTGGCCACGGCGGAATCGGCGGGGCCGGTCTCGCCCACCGTGCGCAGCAGCCCCATCCGGCCCTCGCGGGCGATGCGGTCGATGTGCGGCTTCCTGGCCGCCTGCAGCGGGGTCCTGCCGCCCAGCTGCTCGACCGGCCGGTCCGACATCCCGTCGCCGATCACGATGACGGACTTCATCGCCCGAACTCCCGCATCAGCAGATCCTTGAAGGCCCCGTAGTCGGTCTCCAGCGCGCGGTGGTGCTCCGGCATCCCGTCGAGCCCCACGAGGCTCGGCGGCACCGCGGGATCCACCCCGATGAGCGCGCGGATCTCCTCCGGGAACTTCGCCGGGTGCGCCGTCTCGAGTGAGATCGCCGCGGTGTCCGCGTGCTGCGGGTTGTCCGCCAGGAAGTGGTCCAGTCCGGCCCATCCGGTCGCGCCGTGGGGCTCCAGGATCGTGTGGTGGCGGCGCCAGGCCTCCACGATCGTCTGGCGCGTCTCGGCGTCGCCGATGCTGATGCCGCACAGCTCCCGCCGCATCCGCGCGAGGTCGGGCGGGGTCAGCACGTTGCCCTGCTCGTCCATCGTGCCGCTGTAGAGATCCACGACCCGCGCGAGGTTGGAGGGGTGTCCGACGTTCATCGCGTTGGAGATGCACTTCCGCGACGGAACGATCCTCTCGTACAAGCCGGTCGCGAGAAACCTCGGCACTTCGTCGTTCGCGTTGGTCGCGACGACGAACCGCTCCACCGCCAGTCCCATGTGCCGGGCCAGCAGGCCGCCCATCAGGTCGCCGAAGTTCCCCGAGGGCACCGAGAAGACCACCTTCTCGCCGCCGCCGGCGTCGGCCAGGCGCGACGCGGCGTACACGTAGTAGACCGCCTGCGGCAGGAGCCGTCCGATGTTGATCGAATTGGCGGAGGAGAGGTTCAGGCTCGCCAGCTCGGGATCGGCGAACGCCTGCTTCGCCAGCGCCTGGCAGTCGTCGAACTTCGCGTCGAGCGCGAGGGTCGTGATGTTCCCGCCGAGGGTGGTCATCTGCCGGCGCTGCCGCTCGGAGACTTCGTGGATCGGGAACAGGACCACCACGCGGATGCCAGCCACGCCGAGGAAGGCGTTCGCGACGGCCGAGCCCGTGTCGCCGGACGTGGCCGTGAGGATCAGCAGGTCCCGGCCACGCTCGCGCACCAGGCGGCCGAGCGCCCGTCCCATGAAGCGCGCCGCGAAGTCCTTGAAGGACGCGGTCGGTCCGCGGTCCAGCCGCATCACGTGCCGGGCGCCGTCCACGCGCTCCAGGGGCACGTCGAAGTCGTAGGCGTCCTCGCAGATCTCGCGCAGCGCGTCGGGGGAGAAGGTCCCCCCGGTGTACAGACCCAGCACCGAAGCGGCCAGCTCCGGATAGCGAAGCGACCCGGCGCGCGCCAGCAGGTCGCGGCTCATGTGCGGGATCGGCCGGGGCATGAACAGCCCCTTGTCGCCCGCCTGCCCCTGCAGCAGGGCCTGGGCGAGATCCACCTCCGCCGCCCGGTGGTTGGTGCTGTAGTAGCGGATGCCTACCTCCCCCGCGACGCCCCGCCCACCGAGAAGGACGCCGGCACGCTGACCGACACCCTGCCGTCGATGGCCGCCAGCGCCTGGTCGAGATCCGCGACGACGTCGTCGGGGTGCTCGGCGCCGACGCACAGCCGCACCAGGTTGGGCGGGATGTCCGCCATTTCCCGGCACTCCTCGCCCTGCTGCAGGTGCGTGGAGATCGCGGGGATGGTGGCGACCGACTTCACCCGGCCGAGGTCGGTGGCGCGCCAGATGCGCTGCAGCCCGTCGAACATGCGCCGCGCGGCGACCGCCCCGCCCTTCACGCGGAACGACATCAGGTGTCCGTAGCGGTTGGTCGGCGCGCCGTATTCGAGGTCGTGCTCGGCGTCCACCAGGAACAGGTACCGGCTCGCCAGCTCGTGCAGCGGGTGGCCGGGCAGGCCGAGGTAGTCCACCTGCTCGACGCGCGGGTGCTGCTCGAGGTACTTGGCCACCTGCATCGTGTTGCGGCTGAAGAGATCCACCTTGGACCGCAGGGTGCGGATGTCGTTGAGGGACAGGATCGCGTGCATCGGGGAGAGGTTCGGGCCGTGGTCGCGGTTCGGCAGCTTCTTCAGGTACATCGCGAAGTCGGCCTTCATCTCTTCGGGACCGGTGCGGCAGGTCAGGCCCTTTCGGGCGATGACCGCGCCGGCGATCCCGAAGCCGGACGAGGTCAGCGTCTTGGTCACGGACTGGACGACCACGTCCGCGCCGTGCTGCAGCGGCCGCAGCAGCGCTGGCGTCGCCACGGTGGAGTCCACGATGAGGGGAAGCCCGTGGGCGTGCGCCAGCTCGGCCACGGCGCGAAGGTCGAAGAACGCCTGTCCGGGATTCGAGGGCAGCTCTCCGTACAGGAAGCGGGTGTGCTCGTCGATGCTCCCTTCCCACTCGTCGAGATCGGTCGAATTGCAGATCCAGCGGCATTCGACGCCGCGCTCGCGGGCGAGGCGCTCGTTGAAGAACTGGAAGGTGCCGCCGTAGACCTGGCAGGTGGAGACGAAGTTCATCGGGCGATGGGGCTCCGCCGGGTCCACGGCGATGAACGGCTCGGTGGCGCTGACGATCGCCGACATGCCCGAGGAGGTCGCACAGCAGGAGGTGTCGCCGTCGAACCCGTAGCCTTCGAGCAGCGCGAGCACGTTCTCGAGGTAGTAGAGACTGGGATTCGCGATGCGGGAGTAGCACCAGGTGGGAATGCGGTACGACAGCGCCGCCTCCATCTCGTCGGCGTCGCGGTAGCCCTGCGACGTGCTCAGGTAGATCGGCTCGATCACCGAGCCCTGGTTGAAGTCGAGCGCCTCCCCCATGCTGTACAGCCCGTGCACCGCGATCGTGTCGAAGCGGCACCTGCGGATGGTGGCGACGTCGGCCGCCCGCCGGCGCGCGGCCTCCTCGGCGGTGGCGACGTAGCGCTCCACTCCGGATGAGCCGCTGGTGACGCCGGCGGCCCGCGGCTGCTCGACCGGCTCGACAACCGCGACGCGACGCTCCACTCCCGGAGAGATCCTGGCGTCGGACATGATGCAGCCCTCGAGGTTGGGTGCTGCGTTTGTCTGCGGGCCTTGCCTGCCCGGCCATGCAGCTGCGCGCGGACCTCGGAGCCCTGAAGCACTCCGGACCCACTCTGGTCGCTCAACAGTACGGCGCGGCCCGGGGCACGGCCAGAAGGGAGGCGGGGAGCCGGTCGGAATGACGAGCGCTGCGGTTGGATTTGCGGGCACGCGCGGACCGGTCGCACTCGGCCCGGCCGCCCGCCCGCCGCGGAGGCCGGCCGGGAGGCGCCGCGCTCAGACGCGCGCGGTCTCCGCCGCCACCCTCTCGCGCAGCTCGTCGATCGAAGGGTACGAGGTCGCTCTCGTGAGCGTGCGCTCGGGCATCGGGGTGGAGGTCGCGATCGCCTTCGCCAGCAGCTCGAGGGCGACCCCGGTCAGCGCCGGAGTCACGACCGTCGCGGCGAGCCGTCGCTGCTGCACCCAGACCTGGCCGCTGGTGGGAACGCCGTCGACGCCGGTGAACGGGACCTTCATCCACTGCGCCCGTTGCTGGGCGGACGTCAGCGTCTCCACCGCTCTCCGCGCGCCCATCGCCATCGCGTCGTTCTGACACCCGATGAGCCCGACGTTCGGCGGCGTCGGCCCCTGCAGCTGCAGCCGCGACGCGACGACCTCGTAGCCGCTCTCCTCCGTCCACTTCCCCCAGCCCGGCAGGATCCTGATGTTGGGGGGCAGCGTCGCGTCCAGGCCGGCTCGGCGCTGCTTGGTGACGTCGGTGCTGGGCCCCTCGATGTAGAGGATCGTGCCGCCGGCGGGCAGGAGCGCGGCGAACTGTCGTCCCTGTATTCTCCCGACCTCCGTGTTGTCGCACTCGATGCTCCCGATGGGCACCGACGACCGCTGGCGCAGCGGCACGAGGTAGTCCGCCTCACGATTGAGCACGATCCATCCGATGCCGTTGTCGGCGGCGGCGCTGGCCACCCCGAGCATGCCCGTGCCCACCGGCTCGGCGATGACGGCGTCGGGACGATCCGTCGCGGCGGCGTTGATCGCGGACAGGATCTGCTTCGTCTGGCCGATGGCGTCGCTGTCGGCATAGACGACCTGCAGGCCGATGCCCAGGCGTTGCGCGGTGGCCTCCGCGACCGATGCCTGCTCGCGCTGGTAGTCGTTGTCCCGCGTGATGAGCGACAGCAGCACCCTGATGCTCTTCATCAGTAGCCTCCGTTGGACGCGGTCACGGCGTGGCGCCGACGGGCTCGTGGACCGGTGGGGGCTGCGCCGGAGTGGGCGTCGGGGTCCTGACCACGCGGTCCACTGTCGCCGCCAAGCTCAGGGTGAACGTGCCGTACTCGTTGGCGCGCTGCGCGTTGGCGAGAATCTGGTAGGTCCCGGTGCGCGGCAGAGGGCAGAAGATGAGCGCGTTCAGCCCGCCGCCGCTGTCGTCGTCCTGCGCGATGATCTGCCCGTTCTGGTCCCGCAAGTAGACGTAGGCGTCGAAGTCGCTCGATACGAGCCTGATCTCCACCGTCTGCCCGGCCGTGCCGTAGAAGGTGAACAGCTTGTAGTGCGACGAGTCGGACGGGAGAACGGGATCCGCCGCGGTGAGGGTACCGGTCACGGACGTGCCCATGGCGATTGACTGTTGCGCCGTCGCGGGTCGCGCGGCCGATGCCAGCACGCCCACGCCAGCCAGCAGCACGCGCCCGAGGGTCGAAGCGTGGTGAGCCAGACTCGCCGTACTCCTTCCCGGTGCCTGGGTTCGGAGGTCCGCTCCGTGCGGGATGACGCCTGCACGGGCGAGTATACGCCCGACGGCGCAATGGGCAAGGACCGGGGCGGCCCCCTCGCGATGCCCCCTCGCGGGCCAACCGGTTCGCTGATAGACTGACATGAGGCGTCAGTTGCCGCGCCCCGCACGTGGTCGGAGGTCTCGCCCGTGACCGACACCAGCGCCGAACCGATGGGCTGGGCCCGCATTTGGGCGACGGCGCGTCCGTTCGCCCGGCCCATGCCGCGCGCCGGCGCGTGGTATCCCGTGGTGGGGGAGGCGTCGGGCCAGCGTGCCGTGCTCGAGGTCCGGGGCAAGCGCGTCGCGATCCTGAGGGAGCTGCTCGAGGTCCGGCCTCACCGGCCCGATCTGTTCACGGTCGTGGTGCGGTCGCGCGATGCCGCCGCCGCGGCGCCCCCTACCCGCGGCTCTCCGATCCAGCGGATCTACGCGGTCTGCCCGGCTTGTACGCAACGCGTGCGGGTGCTCGAGCATCAGGAGATGGCGAGGTGCGCCAAGTGCGGCCACCGCGCCGAGATCGCGTGGTGGGAGACGGGCTGAGCGTCGGACCGGCGAGGACCGGGGACACCCCCGGCTGATCGCGGCCTCCCTCGAGCACACGCATCGGAGCGGGCCGCTGACACGAAGGCCGGGGCAACCGCCCCGGCCTTCGTCACTCCTCTCGGGGGCGCCGCGCTCGAGCTAGCTCGCCGCCAGCGCCCGCACCACCCCCGCCAGCGTCCGGATCTTCGCGGCCTCACCCGCACCGGCCCCGTCGCGGTCGAGCTGCGACGCCAGCTGGGTGAGCGTCGAGCGGCGCTGCCGCCCGGACTGTGGCTCGGCGCGTTGCAGGGCCGTGCGCGCCGCCGAGATCTTCGCCGCCGCCAGACCGTTCGACCGCTCGAGCTGGTCCAGGTAGGCGCGTGCCAGCGCGAAGCTCGCCGGCCAGACCAGCCTGGGCTGGGATTGCACGTTGAGGAAGTCGAGGTGGACCGTCCTGGCGGCGTCGATCTCGTTCTGCGAGATCCACCCGCTCGGCTGGAGCTCGACGACGTCGAGCCCGCGCGCGATCTCGGAGCTGTAGATGTAGCCATTGTACCAGTACGCCGACCACGACCCGGCCCCCACCAGCTTGGTCGAATCCACCGGTCCCCGGTCGAAGAACGCGATCTCCCGGGGATGCGCCGGGTCGGTCCAGTCGAACACCGAGATGCCGCCCTGGTACCAGGCCTGGACCATCACATCGCGTCCGGGAATCGGAATCAGCGACCCGTTGTGGGCCACGCAGTTCTCGAACGGTGTCTGCGGCGCGAGCATCTTGTAGTAGCTGTGGAAGTGCATCGCGCCCTGCTCCACCGTGAAGATCGCGTCCGCGCCCCACTCGGGCCGGTCGGTCGCGCGGCACTTGGGCTGTCCACCGCCGCCCCACTCATCGGAGAACAGCAGCTTGGTCCCGTCGTTGTTGAACGTGGCCGAGTGCCAGTAGGAGAAGTTCGAGTCGGAGACGGCCCCGATCCGCCGCGGATGCGCCACGTCGTGGATGTCGAGCAGCAACCCGTAGCCGGCGCACGCGCCGCCCGCCAGGCCGATGGCCGGATAGACGGTGATGTCGTGGCACTGGTCCGGGCCGGGCTTCGGGTGGCCCGCCTGCGCCGGCGTGTTGCCCACCATGATGTCCACGATGCCCTGGATGGCCGGGCGCAGCGCCGCCGA